>CAZLXK010000220.1:0-4543 GCA_964563305.1 uncultured Treponema sp. | reverse complement strand
CAATTTTATTTACTTCTGCTAAAGACTTTCCAAAACGAGTTGTAATTTCTGCAAGTTCGTTAAGTTTTACGCCTTTTGCACGAACCGTAATAACACTTCCGTTAATACTTTCGATTTTGCTATAAACTTTATTCATTACTCACCGTCCTTAAGAAGTTGCTTTACTTCATCGCTGAGCTTTGCATTTTTACTAGCCAAAGTAGAATCAATAATTTTTTCATCTTTTTTAAATTCATCACTATTGAATTCTTTGTAGTTCATATCAATGAAGTTTTGTCTCAATGTGTTAAAGAAAGTTCTAGCATCATCTTTTTCAGTAATATCAAATGAAGACCCTAAAATGCCAAGAATTTTCTTAAATACATATTTCTGACGTTCGATTGAAGATGCACCTTCAATATCATCAAAACTATCTTGTTGCATATAAACAGCGTCAA
Source organism: uncultured Treponema sp. (assembly GCA_964563305.1). Taxonomy (GTDB): domain Bacteria; phylum Spirochaetota; class Spirochaetia; order Treponematales; family Treponemataceae; genus Treponema_D. The sequence continues at coordinate 4,106 of CAZLXK010000220.1, read as the reverse complement.
GAAATTCTGCTTTTAAATAAACGATAAAGTCGTCAATACTTGTACCTTCTTCACCAACAACTTTCATCATGCTATTAACTTCTTGTCCACGTTTGTAAAGATTTCTAGCATATTCAACGTAAGAAGAATTTATAACTGATTTATATTTTGACCAAGAATCCAAAGGATCAATTGAAGGATATCGGCGAGCATCAGAACGTTCTCTTGAAAGTCCGTGGAAAGCTCCAACAACTTTTAAGGTTGCTTGAGTAACTGGTTCTTCAAAGTTTCCACCAGCAGGCGAAACAGTTCCACCGATTGTAACTGAACCAACATTTCCATCTCGAAGTCTTACAATTCCTGCTCTTTCGTAAAATGAAGCAATAGTTGATTCCAAATATGCAGGGAATGCTTCTTCTCCAGGTATTTCCTCAAGACGACCTGACATTTCACGCATTGCTTGTGCCCAACGAGATGTAGAATCAGCAAGTAAAAGAACATGAAGTCCCATTTGTCTATAATATTCAGCAAGAGTTACACCTGTATAAACTGACGCTTCGCGCGATGCAACTGGCATAGAAGATGTATTACAAATAATGATTGTGCGTTCCATAAGTGAACGTCCAGTGCGAGGATCTTTTAAATTTGGAAAATCTGTAAGTGTTTCTACAACTTCACCTGCACGTTCTCCACAAGCGGCAATGATTACAATATCAACATCTGCATTTCTTGAAGTTGTATGCTGCAAAACTGTTTTTCCAGCACCAAATGGACCTGGAATACAATAAGTTCCACCTTTTGCAACTGGGAAAAATGTGTCTATAAGTCGGATTTTTGTAATCATAGGATCTTTTGGCATTAAACGTTCAGCGTAACAATTAACCGCACGTTTAACTGGCCATTTAAAACTCATACAAATATCATGTTTTTTTCCTTTTTCATCTTCAAGACTTGCAATTGTGTCATGAATTTTGTATTTTCCAGCAGATTTTATTGATTTGATTTTATAAGAACCTAAAAATGTGTAAGGAACTTGAATTTTATGCAAAAAAGAACCTTCAGGAACAGTTCCAACGCTATCTCCTGCCCGTACAACATCGCCAACTTTTGCTGTAGGAGTAAAGTCCCATTCTTTTTTATCATCAAGTGCTGGCAAATAAACTCCAGGTTGCAAAAAGTAACCAGAATGTTCAGCAAGTAATGGAAGAGGATTTTGCAAACCATCATAAACTTGACCTAAAAGTCCCGGTCCAACTTCAACACTTAACAAATCATCGGTAAAATCAACAGTACAATCTGTTGAAATTCCCTTTGTCATTTCATAAATCTGCATCTGTGCTGTATTTCCACGGATACGAATTACCTCTCCTTTTAGGCGTTTGCCGTCAACATTAACGTAGCCTACTTCATTGAGAGAAACTTTGCCGTCAAATTCAACAGAAACCATATTTCCGTTTACAGCAACAACTTTACCTTTTGTATCAGTCATTTCTTTTCTCCAAGAATCTCTTCATAAATTTTATGATAAGAAGCCAAACCTTCATCTCTGTTAAACTTCTTCATTCGTTCAGCAAGCATAAGTTTTAATCCGTAATTATAAACTGCATCTACAGAAAAAATATCAAGTGGAGCAATTTTATTAAGAACACTCATTCTATACTGATTCAAAAACTGTTCTGCACTCAAAGGACTATCCATACCTGTTGCAGTACGAGCAGCTTGAACAACTTCACCATCATTTACAATCGGAATATCTTTTAAATCTTTTTTCATTTTTAAGGCTCTAACTTGTGCCAAAGAAAAACGAAGATTACGCTCTTTTTCGTACCAAGCATCAAGAAATTTTGAACCGGTACTAATATTTTTGCGAGGTGGCTCTAAAGAAAGATTTTTTATGTTTTCACAATCTTTTTTAGACATAAACCTTGAACATAAATCTTTGAAATATTCTGTTGAGATTGGAAGTTTTGAGGAATTATCATCATTAACTGTAAACGCAGGTAATTGTGATACTAAATAATAGAGATGTTCCACTATTTTTTACCCTTCTTTGCAGTTGTTTTAGTTGCAGATTTTGCAGTTTTTGACGGCTCTTTATCTGCACTTGTCTTAGATTTTGCTGTAGATTTTTTTGAATCAGATTTTACTTCTTTTGCTGGAGATTTTTCTGATTTTTTTGGTTCAGATTTTGATTCTGATTTTTCAGCAGAACCTTTATTTGTATTTTCGGATTTATTTTCAACTTCATCAGAAATTGATGCAGCCGCCCTTTTCATAATTTCAGTTGTTTTTGGATTAAGATAAGCACTAAAAAGATTTGCAACTTCTTCGGCACTAAAATCATAAAAAGCACTTCCATCTTTTGCACCAATTCTAAAACCAGAACTAAGTCCAGAATCACTTTTTATAGTAAGACCTTTTGAAATATAAGATTTAAGTGAAGTCTTAAAATTATCTTCAAGTGCCTTTAAATCTTTTGGACTAAGCAAAACACTTAGATCTTGAGCATCTGTATTATTTGCCCAAGATTTTACAGTTTCTGGAATTAACTTTTTAAGTAAATCCTTATCATAAACCTTAGAAACTTCTGTGTTTACAAGTGCAGAAAGTTCTTGGTTAATTCCGTCGCGGAAAGAAATAATAAGATTGCGACCTGCTTGAGCAATAGCATCTTCACTTGTCTTTTCCATGCGTTCTGATTCAACTTTCGCTGTTTTAATAATGTTGTCAGCCTTTGCTTCTGCGGCACTAACTATTGACGCAGCTTTTTTCTCTGCTTCAGCAATAATTTTTTGTGCATTAAGTTCAGCACTAGCAACACCATCTTTTTTGATTTTATCAATCAATTCTTGTAACTGGACGTCCATTATAACCTCTCTATGTACAAATATATTCAAACAATAATTATTTGACTAGTAAATTTTAGAAATCAAATCTATAAACAGTAATCGCGTGATAAGGTTTCTCTTTTGTAAAAATACAACTAGGAAAATCACTATGATTTGGTGAATCAGGATAAAATTCAGTTTCAAGACAAACAGCATCGTGTTTATGATGTTTAAAACCATTTTTTCCCACAACACCTTCAATAAAATTTCCTGTATAAATTTGACAAGCAGGAAGATTTGTAGAAACGGTCATTGTTCTATTAGAAGAAGGTTCTCTTAGCACAGCAAATTTATTGACTGAATTAGTGTCAGCAAATTTGTCAATACAATAAGCGTGATCGTAACCCAAACCAGTTTTTGAAATATCTTTTCCAATCAATTTTGGATTTAAAAAATCAAAGGCAGAATTTTCTTTTACATCAAGAAGTTTTCCTGTAGGAATAAGATTTTCGTCAACTTCAACAAATTTGCTACAATCAAGCTGAAGTTCGTGATCTTCAATCGAACCGCCGTCATAACCTTTTAAATTAAAATATGCATGATTTGTAAGATTTATAGGTGTTGCTTGGTCAGGAATGCCAAAATATTCTAAGATAAGTTCATTGCTTTCATTAAGCGTATAATTTACTGTAAAGTCAACATTTCCCGGAAATTTTTGCTCGCCATCATAACTTTTTCTAGTAAACTGAATGCCTTCGCCGTTAGCATTTTTGATTTTTTTTGCTTTCCAAAGTTTTTTCTCATAACGATCAAATCCGCCATGAAGAAAATTTTTGCCATTATCATTTTTGTCAAGATTGTAAGTTTTTCCGTTCAGCGTAAATTTTGCATCATCAATTCTATTTGCAAAACGCCCAACAACTGGACCAAAATCACAATCACTTTGTGCATAACCTTCAAGTGTAGAACAACCTAAAAGAACATCAACAAACTGCCCATTTTTTGAAGGAATTTTTATGCTAGTTAAGTGGCAACCAAAATCCGTACAAGAAACACTCATTAAACCATTAGAAATAACAAAAACTTGTGCTTCAGAACCATCATATAAAGTACCAAAATTTTTAGATTGAATCTTAATATTGCTCATAATGTAAAAATTATAGCATATTTTTTTGAACTTTCAAGTAAAACGCAATTCTCTAATTACTTTTTATTTTGCTTAATTGAGATTTTTTTTCATATTTTTTTTGATTTTTTTTTGGAGAAAATTCTCTAAGTAAAGGCTTTTCGCGGCTTCGC
>CAZLXK010000219.1:0-4558 GCA_964563305.1 uncultured Treponema sp. | reverse complement strand
CTTGGAGCAATTTCTGTTGCGCAAGAACTTGGTTTGAGTTTTGAACAAATTGCAAAAGGCGTTTCTTCTCTAAAGTCGGTTTTTGGCAGAAGTCAAGTTTTACAAGGAAAATATCTTGTAATTCAAGATTGTTATAATGCAAATCCTGATTCTATGGAAAAGGCGATTGAATTTTTTTCATCAATTTCGCACGAAAGTTTAACACAAAATTCTCAAACTTCTGCAGAAAAATCTCAAACTTCAGCGGAAAATTCTTTAAGTTCAGCGACAAAATCCGAAAATCCGCAAAACCAAAATCAAAATTCTCTAAAAAAAGTTTTAGTTTTGGGCGATATGCTTGAACTTGGCGAAAGCTCTCAAAATGAACACAAAAAACTTGGCGAACTTTGTTCAAAAACTGACGCTGACATTTTAATTTTTGTTGGAAATGAAACTAAATTTTCTTATGAAAGTGCAAAATCGAGCAATTTTAAGGGAAAATTATTCTTTTTTGAAGGAAAATCTGACGAAATTATAGAAAAAATTGCAAATTGCATAAAAGAAAATGCAAAAATTGGCAGTTTTGTTTTAATAAAAGCGTCGCGTGGCTTGGCTTTAGAGAGAATTACAAAAATTATTCAAGAGGCTGATTTTGACTGAACATATTTTTTTAGCAGAAAAACCAATTTCTGAAAATAATAAAGTAGATTCTATTTTTCTCATTTTAGTTTTGCTTTTGTGGGGACTTGGGCTTTATACGCAATTTATTTGTACTCAAGAAAAGGCGATTTCTTTACATTTTTCTTCAAAATATTACTTTTTTTATCGACAAGTAATTTTTTCTGCGATTGGACTTGTGATTTTTGCAGTTGTTTCGCTTGTTCCTATGAAATTTATTAGAAAGTCAGTGTTTTTTGCTTCGTTGATTTGCTTGATTCTTTGCTTTGTTACAATTTTTATTGGCGATAAGCATAAAGGTGCGACTCGTTGGTTAAGTTTAGGCGGTTTTAGTTTTCAGCCTTCAGAATTTGCTAAGTTTTTTTTAGTTTTATATCTTGCACATCTTTTTGTAAAACATTCTAAAGAATATGAAGAAAATAACAAAGAATGTCTTTTTCCGCTTTTAGTTTTGTTTGCGTTTGCTTTGACGATTTTTGCTCAAAAGGATTTTTCAACTGGCGTTTTTATTTTGATTGTTGGAATTGTGATGTTTGTGATTTGTGGTGCAAATGTTTTGTATTTGGCTCCATTTTTGATTTTTGTTATTCCAGCGACAGTTTTGTTAGTTGCGAGCGAAGATTATCGTATAAATCGCGTTCTTGCGTTTTTTCATCCAGAAGATTTTGAATCAACTTACGCTTATCAAGTTATAAAATCACAAAATGCTATAAAAGCTGGCGGTTTTTGGGGAACTGGAATGGGAACTGGAATGAATTTAGTGCCTTCGATTCCTGAAGTTCAAACAGATTATATTTTTGCTGGTTTTGCCAATTCTATGGGTTTGCTTGGCGTTACAATTTATATTGTGATTTTATGTCTTTTTGCTTGGCGAGGTTTTAAAATCAGTTTTGATTGCCAAAATAAATTTGCTTCTTATGCAAGTTTTGGACTTGTTTTTACAATCGTTTTGCAATCACTTACAAATATTGCGGTTGTAAGCGGAGCGGCTCCTACTACAGGAATTCCTCTTCCGTTTTTTTCGGCGGGAGGTTCGTCTTTACTTTCTACTTTTTTAATGTGCGGTTTTATTTTAAACGCATCGCATTGTAAAGCCGATGATGAAGATAGAGAATTTAAAAATGAATTGAATACTTATAACGAAGAAGAAGTTTTTGAAAGTTTTAATGGAGTAAGAGTGGAATATGAGTGACGCAGTTTACGCAGATTTTGACAATTATAATTTAGAAAATTTTGATGTTCACAAGAAAAAATATAGTAAAGATAAGAAGCTCAAGACTTTAAAAATCATTGTTGCGATTATTGCAATTTTGGTTGTGATGGAAATTCTTATGTATCTTCTTTTTATTCCTTGTTTTAGTAAGCCAGTTGTGCTTTATTCGGGAATTGAAACTTTAAATCAAAGTGAATTAAATAAAAATCTCGAAAATATGTTAAATTCACCTTGGATAAAATTTAATATTTCAGAAGCAAGTTCAAAACTTTTGTCTTTAAGTTCTATTGAAAATGTCACAATTACAAAAACTTTTCCTGATAAAATCAATATTGAAATTTTAGAGCGAAAGGCAGTTGCAAAAACTCTTATGAATGTTGACGGTTGTTCAGTTCCTATACAAATCGACAAAAATGGAGTTCTTTTTTCAAACGGCACGTCTAAAATAAATGACAGTTCAATTCCTTTGATTTCTGGTTTGCCAGTTGAAAATCTTAGCGAAGGAATGAGACTTCCTTCAAAATATCGAAGTCTTATGTCAGAAATTTCTGATATCAAAAGTCTTCCTCAAAGATATTTTGCCTCACTTTCAGAAATTCAAGTTGTTTCTAAAGAATACGGAAATTATGAACTTGTGCTTTATCCAATAAAAACTCACGTAAAAGTTTTAACTGATCGAAGTTTGAATGAAGATGCGTTAAAATATATGATGGTTGTTTTAGATGTTGTAAATTCTATAGAACCGAATGTAGCGGAAGTTGACCTTAGATATGGTTCTGTTTCGTACGTAACGCGATAAATTTTATAGATTTTTTATAGATTCTTGGAGGAAATTTTGAGCAACACGATTGTTGGCTTGGATATTGGCACTAGTTTTATAAAAGTTGTTATAGGCGAATTTGAAAGTGAAGCAGAAGATTTAAAAATTATAGGTTTTTCAAAGGTTCGCTCAGAAGGCTTAAGAAACGGAAATATTGTAAATATAGACGCGGTAACTTCTTCAATAAAACAAGCGGTCGAAGAAGCAGAACAAAGTGCTGGGCGAGAAGTAACTTCACTTTACGCATCTGTTGGCGGATTGCAAGTTTTTAGCAAAAATTCTTATGGCATTATTGGAATTGATCCTAAAGGCAGAAATACTCCAATGGAAATTGGCGAAGAAGCAAGGCAAAGGGCGATTTCTAGTGCAAAAGTTATTGCAATTCCTTATGGAAACGATTTAATTCACATAATTCCGCAAGATTATACGATTGATGGAATGGGCGGAATTCGCGATCCTATTGGAATGATGGGCGTTCGCTTGCAGTTAAATGCTCATCTTGTAATGCTTTCAAAAACTGCTCATGCAAATATTCAACAGTGCGTTTTGCGGGCTGGATATCAGTTAAATGGCGTAATTTTAAATACTTTAGCTCAAGCGTATGCAGTTGTTCACGATGACGAATTGGAACTTGGCTCAATTTTGATTGATTTGGGCGGCGGAACAACTGATGTTATGGTTTTAAATAAAGGTTCACCAATTTACACAAGTTCTTTTGGCTACGGCGGAATCAGCGTAACTCAAGATATTGCTGAGTGCAAGGGAATCCCTTTTGATGTGGCAGAAGAAATCAAACTAAAGCAAGGAACGGCTTGGCTTTTTGGAAATGAAGAGAATGAAGAAGTTATTATTCCCGGAGTTGGCGGGCGAGGACCTGAATGTACAAATCGCGAAGAAATTTTTAACATTATAGTTGCTCGTCTCGAAGAAATTATGAGGCACGTAAAGCATGATGTTGTTGCAAACAGCGGACTAAAAGAACTTAACGGAAGCATAATTTTAACTGGCGGCGGAGCACTAATGCCTGGAATTATTGAATTTACGCAATACATTTGGCAAACAAGTTCAGTTCGTGTGGGTTGCAGCCCAGATTTTGATTATTTTGATTCAAGTTATCGAAGTGCTGATTTTGCTACGGCGGTCGGTTTGATTTGTGCAAATAGATCGCTTGGAAGTAAAGATAAAAAACGTGCAAAAAATAAAAAGTTCCTTGAAAAAACTTCAAATGGAGAAGAAAAAAAGAAATCATTTAAAGATATTTTGAAAAAATTTATGTGATGATTGATTTGATGCTTTTTTTTGCGGATTTTGCTGATTTTTTTCGCAGATTTTGCAGTTTACTTAAAGAATTTGCAGTTTGCTTAAAGAATTTGCAGTTTGCTTAAAGAATTTGCAGTTTAGGCGAAGATTTTATAGTTTAGGCGAAAATCCGCAAGTTTAACAAAAAATTTTTTGTGATACAAAAAAATCGCCGACTAAGTCAAAAAATTGTGTTAAAATATTAGAAAATCTTGAAAATTTCAAAATTTCTACAAAAGTTTTGAAACGTTAAGAATTATAAAAGGGGATATCTTAAAAAGATTTGGGTGGGGAAAATGATTGAATTAAAACTTGATGAGGATTTAGAATCTGAAAATTTGCCAGTTGCTACAAACGATGATAGTCTTGTTGAAAATCCAACTGTAATTAAAATTATTGGTTGTGGCGGAGGCGGTTCTAGTGCTGTAAAACGCATGATTGAAGCTGGCGTTAATGATGTTGATTTTTTTGTTTTAAATACAGATGTTCAAGCGTTAAGAAAATCACCTGCACAAAATAAAATTCCAATCGGCAGAAAACTTACTGGCGGACTTGGAGCGGGCGGAAAT
>CAZLXK010000218.1:2821-4559 GCA_964563305.1 uncultured Treponema sp. | reverse complement strand
ATTTTTCACAATAGATTTGCAATCAAAAATAATCTCTACAAACTTTATACAATGAAAGGCAAACTTCTTGAAGATAGAAAAGAAACTGTAGAAATTACAAAATATAATCCGTCTTGTTGGTTTATTATTCGCGGAACTGACGAAAATGATGTTTTGGTAAAAGAAGAAAATCTTAGAAAAAAAATTGATTCTTATTCTGACAAAAAAATTTCTTACATTTCAACTTCAAAATTTATTCCGTCGCAAGAACATCAAAAAAAATCACGAGAAGCATTTAAGAAACTTTTAAATATTGCTGATTTACAATATGAAGCGTTAGGATTTGATTCTTCGTACACAAAAGATTTAATAGAAGACTTTGAATCAAGTGAAGGTAAATTTTTGTCGCTAACAGACGGAACAGTTCCTTCATTTATTACAAATTCAATTTCAACTGCGTATCTTGGCGAATTAAACGGAAAATTTTATACAGTTTTAATGCCAAATCTTGTACAAAATCCCGACGAATTAAAAACTCTTGTAAAAGACGAAAATGATATATTTTTTATAAACAAAATGGCTGATATGGCTCAAGATTTAGACAAACTTACAAAAATCGTTTTGATATTCTTTGCTGGTTCTTATATTTTGATGTTTGTAATTTTAAAAATCTTCTTTAGTTGGAAACAAAGTTTTAAAATTATTTCTATTCCAGTTTTAATCGTTTTAATGACAAGTGCAATTTTTACAATCTTCAACATAAACTTAGAATTCTTTTCAGTTATAGGTTTAATTCTTGTATTTGGCTTAGGATTAGATTATATAATTTATATGATGGAAAATGAAAACGATAAAACCTTAAAAACAAAAACGCTTGAACCTTTCGCAACTTTACTTTCATTTATTACAACAGTAATTTCTTTTGGAGCCTTAGCATTAAGTTCGTTCCAACCAGTTCATCTTATGGGACTTTCAATTTCTATTGGCTTAACAACGGCGTACGTAAGTTCAATGTTTTATGACAGAAGTTTGTAAGTTTTGAGGATTTTACTTATGAAAAATAAATTTTTAATTTCAATTTTTATTTTATTTATTTTGATTTTTTCATCATGCGAAACTTCTAAAAATATTGAAAACAAAACTACAAGTAAAGTTTTTATAACAAATTCAAAATCAATAAATATTTTAAGTTCAGAATGTATTTCAAAAAATATTGATAACATTTTTTTACTTTCAGCAAAATTTGGCGATACAAAATTTAATATTATTTCTTACATTCAAGCGGACGAAAACGGAATTTATATTGAATTTTTAAATGATTTTGGAAGCACAATGGGTTCTTTAATTTACGAAAATAACTCTGTTAATTTGACTTCTGACTTTATTCCAAAGAAATTAAAAGGCGAATATATTATAAATGACTTACAACTTGTATTTTATAAAACTGAATTTTTAGAGCAAAATTACGAAAATGCAAATTTAAAATTTATTTGTACAAACAATAATAAAACCGAAGAAAGATTTATTTATAATGGAAACAAACTGATTGAAAAAGCAGAAATTCAAGAAGACAAAATTTTAATAATAAATTATCTTAGAAATTACGAATATATTTTGACAGAAAACACATTTTAGATTCATAATAAAAAAGTAAAGTACTTTGCTTTTTTACAAATTATTTTTAAGCAATTTCTAAAACTAAAGATATGAACGCAATAAAAAATTTATTAAATGCAGAAGAAAAACTAAAACTTTCTAT
>CAZLXK010000218.1:0-2811 GCA_964563305.1 uncultured Treponema sp. | reverse complement strand
TGCAAGAATTAGAAGAAATTTTAGCAAATTCAAAATCAGAATATTTATTGCAGCAAGAAAATTTACAAGAACAAAAAAGCAAATTAAAAACTGTCTTAAAAGATTTGCTTTTTGTTGAAGACAATTTAAAACTTGCAATAAATTTTACCTATTTTGGTCAAAAATGTGGTGGGCAAGCAAAATCACTAAAAAAAACTAACGCTGTTAGAGAAAATGGGAAAAAAGGCGGCAGACCAAGCAAAAAAATTATTTTAAAAGTTCAAAAAGCAAAAAACTCAAAAGTTTATAAAATTTATTTTGATGATAATTCCGTAAAAGATGTTCTTGGAACTTTAGAAGATGTTGAAAAAAACTATCCTCACAGTCGCTACAAATATGCAGATTCTTGTTTTGACTAAGTAAAATCACAAAGTTTTTAAAATCTTAAAACAATTCTTGTGGAGAAAAATGTGAAAATTAGAGAAGAATTTAGATTTTACGGAAGAGTTCAAGGCGTAGGTTTTAGATATACTGCAAGATATTTAGCTTCAACTTTAGGAATTACAGGTTGGGTTTTTAATGATTACGACGATTCTGTTCTTATGCAAGCACAAGGTTCAAAAGAAAAAATTGATTTGTTAATTCAAAAACTAGAAACTTCACCTTTTATTTTTATTGAAAATATTATAAAAAAAGAAATTCCTCTGCAAAACAATGAAACTTATTTTGAAATTAAAGGTGATTTTTATTAAAATTTTACTTTTTATTTTCAGTTTTTGTGGAAATAATGCTAAGATTAATAGTTTTTTCTTTTTCCATTCTGGGCGGAATTGTAATATTCCAAAATAATGAACTTACTAAAGTTTTTGAAAGTTCATTTGAATTTTCACCTTGTGGACGAGTAAAATTTAAAGTAGAAACATAAAGTCCAGAATCTTCATTCGGTTCAATAATAAATGAAACTTTGTCAGCGACAGAAGCTAATTGAACAAAAGAAACATCGTCTTCAACACAAAAATCATTTTTTCCAATAGATTTTCGCTGACTTCCTTGAATTAACTCAATTTTATAAAATTCTTCAAATTCCTTTGTAAAGCAAATCTGTGCAAAATTAAATTCAACAGCAAAACAAACAGACATTTCTATAGGACTTTCATTTTTTAAAATAAATTGAACAGAAATTCCATTTGAAGTAATTATATAATTTTTTCTAACTGTTAAAGGAAGTTTCATTGCAGAAAATTCAGTTTTGCCTTCAAGATAAATTTCTTTGCGTTTTGATTCAAATTTTTTTTCAGTATATAAAATATTTTGTCTTGAATCATTTTGAGCAAAATTATTTTTTACATATGCATCAAATTGTGACTTTTCAAAAAAATGTTCAACAAAAAATCCTCGCTTATAAAAATCAGAAACTTTATCAAACGCAGCTAAACGAGAAAGATTTGCACAATAATTTCCATTTGAGCCTGATTTTATAATTTCAAATTCTGAAATTTGTCCGCCAAGCAAAGAAATAACTGCATGATATTTTTCCATTTGACAAATATATTCATTTAAACCGTCATTATTATAATCATAAGTTGTAAGCGATTCCTTAAAAGATTTTGACGAATCGCGTATAAGACGTTCCGCTTCATTAAGATTTTTATATGAATATTGTCTTTTTTGAGAACTCGAAGGCAAACCTGTAAAAGCATTTATAAAACTCAAGCCAGATTGGGATTTTAAAAGATATTCGTTAGCATAAAGTTTTCTCGCTTTGTCGCCACCTTTACTTTGAGAAATAAACATACTTACATACATCATTCTTTCAAACAACGCTTTGTCTTGAGGATAAGAATTTAGGTAATCATAAATTGTTAAAAATTTTGTATTTTCACTAGATTTTTGAAAAGGATTTTTTATCCATTGCGAAATTTTAGAATTTAATCCAGCAGGAATATAAATATTTTCAAATATAACTGCTTCTTTTAAAAAATTCTGACATGTTAGAAATTCAAAAGAAACTTCTTGTTTTCCTAAATTATCAATAATTTCAAAATATTTTTGATAATTTTTTGAATTAGAAGATTTATCATCAATTTGTTTTAAATTATTTACAATTAGATTTGCAAGTTTTGTTTGCATAAAATCATAAAATTCTTCAACTGTAAAACTTAAAGTAAAAATTGAATTATTTTGAATAAGATTGGAATTTGAAATTTTTGTATAATTTTTTATAAAATCAACTATATTATCACAATCAAAATTTGAATTATAAGAATATGAAGGAATTACTTTTATGGATTTTCCAAGATAATTTGTAATTATTGGATTTAAATTTTTATTTTCGTAAGGAATTAAATTCTTATCAAGAATCACATAATCAAAACCGCAAGACTGAAAATTTGTAATCAACATTGGATCCCAAACATCACCAAACAAACTTATGCCACGCGGGCGCTTTCCAAATTTTGCACGAATTGTTCCTGTCATCATTTCAATTTGAGAACTTCTGTCTGCAGAAAGAAGAAGCGGAAAAATGCACAAATAATAACTTCCGCCAAGAATTTCAATTTGACGACGAGAAACTAAAGTAGATAAAATTTTTAAAGCTTCTGGATGTTTTTTTTGATAATATTCAAGTTGAATTCCAGAAAATGACAAAACTACAGGAAATCTTGGATTTGCATATAAAAATGAAATAATATGTTTAAAATATTGCTGATAACTTTTTTCCAACGAAACAAGTTCTAATGAATCAAAATTTTCTGGAGAGATTTTAAAACAAATATTTAATTTTTTCATTTAAATAAATTTCCTTGTTTGCATTGAAACTTCGTCTATTTA
>CAZLXK010000217.1:0-4566 GCA_964563305.1 uncultured Treponema sp. | reverse complement strand
CGCTTTTTACAATGTCCGCTTCGTTTTTTACGAGCATAATGGCAAAGATTTTCATGCTGCCCGCCTTGCCAAAGCGTTATGCAGAGCGGAAGAAAGAGAAATTATCCTTCTGTTATACCTTCCCCCCCCCCCTGTTAGTATTCATAAAATGCGCATATATTGTTTCGCAATCGTTATGCAACGTTTTATATTCCCGCTTCCAGTTCAGTTTGAAGAAAGTTGACTTCGATAAAATTGACGAAACAAGTTCATCTGAATAAACGTCGCTAAAATGCTTGTCAAGTTCCTTTACGCATTCATTGTTCAGCGGAAGCGAATCTACAAGCCGTTTGAACTCCGAAATATTTTCATATCCAAAATCCATAACATAATCAATCAAGAAATAATCAACAAGTTTGTCATATTTTTTCCAATAATCAAAAAACACATCGCGGCAAAAACTGTGAATAAGCGAGCCTTTCTGCGCGCTTTGGCAAAATCCTGTCCATCTGCCTTTTGCAATCTTGCTTGTTGAAGTTTTGTAATGAATTGAAAAATACGGTGCAGAAAACCATTCGTCAGGAATGTCGCACGAAACAAAAATTGTTGCGTCAAGCCAAAGTCCGCCGTGCTTGCTTAACAAAACCATTCTTAAAATATCGGAAAAGTGCGTAAGCGAGATTTTGCCGCTTTTTACTTTTTTTACAATGTATTCTGGAATTTCCGCATAGTCGCGCCAGTTTTTTTCTGTAAGCAAAATCACTTTTGCTCCGTTTGCGTGTGCCTTTACGCTGTCAATGCATTTTTTTACAAGAATCGGAGCGGTTTCGTAGCCTTGCCACCAGAATTGCCAGATTGTTTGGTGCGTTTCTTTATTTTCGCTTTGCAAAGAAAGTTGTGGCTCTGCATTTTTATATTTTTCAACAATGTATGAAAAGTTTTTATCAAGAAAATTCAAAATCGTTGCATTCGGATTGATAAACGAAAAATAATGCGACAATCGATTCATAACTTTCTTTTTTAAAATTGTAAGTTTCACTGAATTTTTCATATTCGGATTTTACTGCTCATTTGTTTTGTTTTCACTTTTTATCCAATCGCACAAATATTTTGTGTATCTTGCATTATATGATGAATTCAAATGCCCAAAACAATCAGTAAAGTTTGATTCAATCATAGAATCTGGAAAAACATTTTGGTCGTTTCCGTGAATATAAGCAATTCCATTTTCTTTCATAAACTTGTATGAATCAGAAATGCACTCATTCAAAGTTGGAACATTTTGCATAACGATGTTCAAAATCGGACAGGAAATCATATTGAATTTGATATTATGCTTTTCGCAGTAATTTTTTATTTTCAAGATATAATATTTGTCGCTTTCCTGCATTTTTGTTTCGTAAGGGACATCAATAACTTTATGAAACTTGAAAGCGGAATATTCAATGTCGTTCACATCAACGCTTCGTTTTGCACTAGATGATTTTTTTTGCGTAGGCACATCATCATCGCCCGCCAAAGGATCTGCAAAATTCTTCTGAGAAAGGATTTCCTCAGTTGTTTTCTTTTTTGAAGCAATAACCTCTGGAATTTTCAAAACATTTTCAGGATAAGCCGACCATTCAAAAAATGACGATGTGTAACGTTCTCCCATAAATCCGTCAAAAACGATTTTTGTAAGTTCTGAATTTCCTTTTAGGTCGGCAAGAAATTCTCGATAAAATCGTTCTTTATGCGGAAAATCATAACGAGGAACTGCATAATTCTGAATAATGTCCCAACCGAGTAAAAGTTCAGAAACTTTATGTTTATGCGTAATATCGACCAACAAATCATAAGCCATTTCTGCAGAAGTTCCTGCTTGACAAAATTTGTAAGCGTGCATATTCATTTCGTCAGAAAGAACATCTATATCAATCCCATTTTGTTCAAGAGAATTACCAAGAACAAGAAAATCAATGTTTTGTTTTTCGTTGTGATATATAATAAATCGCTGTTTGAGCGTCGTAAGCGGACAAAGCAAAAAAGACATAACCGCAGAACACGCAACAAGAACTGCAACGAACAAAACGCTTTTTATTATTTTAGAACTGCGCATACATGAACCCCGCCATATTTGCCGCTTGGAAGAACGGAACGCACAAAATCAATGCAAGATAAATCGCCCAGCGAACCGGAAGAACAAACGAAGCAATTTTCTCCCTAACATCGATTCCGCGTTCTTTTTGAACACTTATAAAAAACCATATAGCCGTAAAAAGCAAAACTGTATAAACCGTAAGTTTTGTAAACGGCGCGTTCAAAAACACGAAACTTTCGCTGTAACTTTTAAAATTGAAAATCCGCTTGAACATTGACCAGCTTTGTCCTAAATCCGTAACGTCGTCTGTTAGATTTATAAAATTCACTAAGATAAACGTTCTGATTATCTGAAAAACTTTCCAGCCTTTGCTTTTATCGTTTATATGGAAAAACGCCTTCATCTTTTCAAACACAGGCTTAAAGAAAATGCTGAATGCGATTACAAATCCGTTTAAAAATCCGTAAAAAATAAAGTGCCATTCCGCTCCGTGCCAAAGTCCGACAATTATGAAGACTAAAATATTTCCAAGCGACATTGGAATAACACGTGCAAGATATTTGCTTTTTGCACCAAGTTTTTTTCCAACTTTTAGCATTGTATTTGAAATGCTGAACGGATAAAAAACATAATCTTTCATCCAAGTTCCAAGAGTAATGTGCCATCGTCGCCAGAAATCTGCAATGCTTGTTGAAAAATACGGCTGCTTGAAATTTTCTGCAAGTTTTACTCCGAACAATTCTGAAACGCCGAGCGCAATATCCATTCCGCCAGCAAAATCCGCATACAATTCAATCGCATAAAAAAGAAGTCCTGCAAGCGTAAAATAACCAGGAAACATCTGATGATTTTCATAAAAATATGAAACAACATCTGCGGCTCTGTCTGCAATCACAAGTTTTTTCAAGAAGCCCCACAAAATCCGCTGAAGAGCAAACTGTGTATTCTTCAAATCAAAATTGTGTTCTTTTTCAAAAAATTCCGCGTTCAACTGATTGAATCTGTTTATTGGTCCTTGCACAAGTGAAGGAAAATATGTTGCAAACAACGCAAAATGCCAAATGTTCGTTTCGGCTTTGTATTTTCCGTAATAAATATCAAAAATGTACGAAGCGATTGAAAATGTGTAAAACGAAAGTCCAAGCGGAATAAGAAACTTTATCGGAACAAAAACAAAATCAGGCTTGAAAATTGAAATGATTCCAGAAATTCCTGAAAGCACGAAATTCAAATATTTTATGACTGCAAGAATTCCAAATACAAAAACAAGTCCAAGTGCGGCAATTTTCTTTTTGCTCTTCTTGACTTGAGCTTTGAGTTCTTTTTTCTTTGCTTTGTCTGTTTCGTTTTTTATGAAAGGCTCGTTTTTGTCTTCAATATTTTGCATTTTAAGTGCAATAAAAAAAGCGACAATTGTTGTAGCCGCAATAAAGACAAAACCTTTAATGCTTGAAAGCAAATAAAATGCAAAGTTTGCAACAAGCAAAACAATCCATCGTCGCTTTTGCGGAATAAGATAATAAACCAAAGCCGCAATCGCAACAAAAAAAACAAATCCTGTTGAAGTAAAAGACATTTTTAAATTCCTGCTTTACTGCAAACGCTGAACCATTGCCCAAAGTGCTTTTGCAGAATTGAAATTTTCTGGAATAATTTCCGCAGGCGAAATATCAATGTCAAATGTGTCTTTTAATTGCGTTACAAGTTGCACAATGTCAAAAGAGTCAAGAATTGCATTGTCAATCAATCCTTCTTCTGTTTCAAAATCAACATCCGGCTTTAGTTCTTTCAAAATGTCCATCAGTTCGTCCATAATTTTTTCTCCTGTGTTTTTGTTTTCGTCATTGCGAGGAGCGATAGCGACGAAGCAATCTTATTAATCATTGGCAACTGATTTTCTGAGATTGCTTCGCCTTCGGCTCGCAATGACATTTTCATTTACGAATTCAATTTATAAGTTTCCTCGTGTTTTCTTAGCGGCGTGTATGTTCCGTTTTCGTGCATCACAATCGCCGGAAGCACGTGGCTTAAAAACAAATACATTCCTTCTGTGACAGAATACGCGCCGATGTCGTTAAAAACAAGCAAATCTCCAACCGAAGGCGACGCAAGCGGAAGTTTCCGCAGAACAATGTCCGCTGTTGTGCAAAGGCTTCCTGCGATTGTGTAATCTTGCTTTTCCGCTTCGTCGTCTGATTCTGAGGAAAGCTCGACTTTGGGATTTTTCATTCCCATCATCTGTCCGTAATAATTTATGTGGTTTATTCCGCCATCGATTATTGCATAACGAAGCATTTTTCCGTTTTCCGAGTCAGAATCAGTTTTTATATCCATTATTTTTGTGATGTATTTTCCGCAAGGACTTGCGATAAAACGCCCAAGTTCAACAACATAATTGTATTTTGAGTTTTTGATGAGTGATGAGAATGCGTCTAAATCTTCAAAGTTCTCACTTTCATCTTTGTCAGAAAAATAATTGTAACTAAGTCCAGGTCCGTATTCGATAG
>CAZLXK010000216.1:0-4585 GCA_964563305.1 uncultured Treponema sp. | reverse complement strand
GCTTTCGCTTCGGTGCTTCGCACTTGCCTTACGGCAATCGCTACAATCGGGGCTAGGCTTTACAGTAAGTTTAAATGTCATTCTGAGACTTTAGCCGAAGAATCTCTCACTGCAAGAAACTAACACTTAGTACGCAACAAACACTTTCTTGCAAAAAAAATTGCGACAAGGACATCGCCATAAAACTGCAAAAATCCTGATAATTTTCGCTAAGAGAAAATTCTTGCAAACCGCAATAAGTAAAAATCACAATTTCAAAATTAAAAACGCATTTTCTTGATATATATTGATTTTTTTTGATATTTTTCTTGACAACAGAAAATTTATGCCTCATTATTTTAGATATCAACAAAGATAATTTTAAAATTATCTTAAATTTTTTATGAAAACTTGTGTTTTGTTAAGAAGCATAAAAAAAAATGTACGTAGGCAAGGTTCTGACTTAAAAAACAATCTGCACAAACGTAGTGCGGAAGCCGTTTTTTTTAGGCAGGGTTCTTGCCGAACTCGCAACAAAGTTTCAAGCGAAGCACATTTTTTTAATTCGACATTTATATTAACTTGGAGGAAAAAATGTTAAAAAGAAAAATTGCTGTTGCTTCGGCTCTTCTTGCGGCTGGAATTGCAAGCAGTTCTTTTGCTCAAGGTGCAACAATCAACGCTGACTTTAATGCAAGCAAAACGCCCGTAAGCAAAGATTTATTTGGAATTTTCTATGAAGACATCAACTACGCTGCTGACGGTGGACTTTATGGAGAAATGATTCAAAATCGTTCTTTTGAATATCAAAATGCTAGAAAACAACCAACAACCGCTTGGGACAATTTAAATATTTCAGGTGCAAAATCATCATCAAAACTCAAGGCAAGCAAAAAAGGCAAGCCTCTTAACGAAAACAATCCAACTTACGGAACTTTAACAGTAAAAGCTTTAGGCGACGGAATTGCAAATCGCGGTTACGACGGAATTCCTTTTGAAGCAGGCAAAAAATATCCAGGTTCAGTTTATTTGCGCTCAACAGACAATTCTGTTCAAGAAATCACTTTAAGAGCAGAATCTCGTCAGTCTAAAAAAGTTCTTTGGGAATCAAAAATTTCAGGTCTTACTCAAGATTTCAAAAAATACGAATTCACTGTAGAACCAAATGCAACTGCCGAAGACGGAATTTTCGCACTTTATGCAACTGCAACTACACAAAATGCTAAGGGCGAATCTTCTTTTGACATTGACTTTTGTTCAGTTTTTCGTGCTGACATTTACAGAAACGAGCCAAACGGTTTTCGTGCAGATTTAGCTCAAATGCTCGAAGATATGCATCCAGCGTTTATTCGTTTCCCGGGCGGATGTATTGTTCACGGTGCAGACTTAAATAATCGCTACGAATGGAAAAATACAATCGGTCCTGTTGAAGAACGCAAAGAAAAAGCAAATTTCTGGGGCTACGAACAGTCAAATGGAATTGGTTTCTTTGAATATTTGCGTTTTTGTGAAGACATTGGAGCAGAACCAATTCCTGTTTTAAGCGTTGGAATGGCTCATAACGGCGAAATTTCTCCTGTTGGTGATTATGAAAATTACGCACAAGATTTTCTTGATTTCTTAGAATATGCAACTGGTCCTGCAAACAGCGAATGGGGTTCAAAACGTGCCCAAGCAGGTCATCCAGAACCTTTTAAGGTTAATTACATTGGAGTTGGAAATGAAGATTGTGGACAAGATTATTTAGCTCGCTTCCAATACATCAGCACAAAAATTAAAGCAAAATATCCGAATGTAAAAACAATTATTTCTTCAGGATTTACATATAACGACACAAATTTCCACAACGCTTGGAATCAAGTTAAAGCTTGGGAAAAGAATAAAAAAACAAAAGACATTACTGACTTAGTTGATGAACATTATTACAACGATTATATGTGGTTCTTAACAAACGGTCAGCGTTACGACGATCAGAAATTCTATCCACGTGGTGAAGGTCAGCCAAAAGTATTTATTGGAGAATATGCCGCTTGGGTTGACGGAAGACGCAACAATCTACTTTCTGCACTTTCAGAAGCCGCTTATATGACAAGCATTGAACGCAACGGTGATGTTGTAGAAATTGCATCAATCGCACCACTTTTCGCTCGCAACGGAAATACTCAGTGGGTTCCAGACGCAATTTGGTTTACAAACACAGAAGTTTACGGTTCACCAAATTATTATGTTCAGAAAATGTATATGAATGCAAAATCTGACCAAACAATTAAAACTTCAGTTGAACAGCCAGAAAATGTAATTCCTAAAAAATATATTGGCGGAACTGTTGGAATTGGAACTTGGGCAACAACTGCAACTTTTTCAAATCTTAAAGTTACAAATGCTGATACAAAAGAAGTTGTTTTTGCAACTGACAAAACTCTTAATAATCTTGATGATTTTAGAGAAGAAACTGGCGCTTGGAAAATCAAAAACGGAATTATTCAGCAAACTTCGCAAGATATAAATGTTCGCGCAATCTTAAATAACGAACTTGATATGGAAGGCGTTGTAAATTACGATTTTGAACTTAACGCAACAAAAACTGGCGGAGCAGAAGGTTTCTTGATTATGTTTGGCGTTAAAGGAAAAAATCTTTATTGGTGGAATCTTGGCGGTTGGGGAAACACTCAATCTTGTATTGAAAAAGGCACAAGCGAAGCTCGTACAATTATAAGCGATTCTAAACCAATCAACCTTGTTCCAAGCAAAGTTTACAGAATCAAAATTGAAGTTCGTGGCGAAAGTTTTAAATGTTATCTTGACGGTCAACTTTATCACGAATTTACAGATTCTCAAAGTTACGATCCGATTTTTGCTCACGTAGGCGAAACAGATGACAGCGTTATTATTAAAGTTGTAAATCTTGCTCCAAACGCACAAAATATTCAAATCAACTTAAATGGGGCTCCGTCTTTAAGCGAAACTGCGTCGGTTACATATCTTTCAGGCGACTTAAATGATGAAAATTCTTTCTTTGACAAAACTTTAGTTAGTCCAAAAGAAGAAAAAATTTCTGGAGTTTCTTCAAATTTTATTTATTCAGCTCGTGCAAATTCACTTTCAATTTTGAAGATTCAAAAAAGATAACAGACGACAATTTGAAACTGCAATACAACAAAATCTGTCATTCTTAGCGTAGCGAAGAATCTTTGCAGTTTCATAAAAAAATTAGGTATAAACTGAAACCTTGCTGCAAAAAAAATGTTTCAGTATATATAGAATGCTTGCTCCTTTTCAAAAAAAAGCATTTAACCTCCTTTTTCACCGGTCTGTAAAGTTTTTACGGACCGGTTTTTTTTATAAAAAGCTTTTGAAGAGTTTATAAAGAACTTGATATAAACTAAATAAAACTTGTGTATCAAAAAAAATTGATTATAATATTAAGGTGATTATAAAAAGTTTAAATTATAAAGGTGATAATTATGCAAGAAATTGATTCAACATTAGTAATAAATCCAATAGAAGATTTAAATAAAATAAAAGCTCTTGCTTCTGAGCCTAGAATTCAAATGCTGAATTTACTTCGAGACAAAACCTTAAACATTAACGAAATTTCTGACGCTTTAAAATTACCACAATCAACAGTTGCAACGCACATTTCTATCTTAGAAGATGCTGGACTTTTAATCACTGAATCAGTAAAAGCAAAAAAAGGAAATCAAAAACTTTGCAAACCAGCGTTTAGAGAACTTTTGATTCAATTTCCAGAAAAACAAAACGCAACCGACAATTTTGTAGAAGTTGAAATGCCGATTGGAATTTTTACAGATTGCAAAGTTACGGCACCTTGTGGACTTTGTTCGGTGGAACACATAATTGGACTTTTGGACATTCCAGATTCATTTCTTAACCCAGAGCGAATGAAAGCAGGACTTTTGTGGTGCGGAAGTGGAACTTTTGAATATAAATTTCCTAACAATACTTTATACGAAAACAAAAAACTTAGCAAAATTGAAATCAGTTTAGAACTTTCAAGCGAAACTCCAGGAACAAATTCTAACTGGCCATCTGATATCACAATGTGGATAAATAAAACTGAAATTGGCACTTGGGTTAGTCCAGGCGATTTTGGTGATAAACGCGGAAAATACACGCCACAATGGTGGAAACTTGAAGGCAGCCAATACGGACTTTTAAAACATTTTTCTGTTACAGAAGACGGAAGTTTTGTAGACGGAGTTCAAATTAGTGACGTAAAACTTTCAGATTTAGAAATCAGCGAGCATCATTCTATTCGCGTAAAAATTGGCGTAAAAGAAAATGCTGAACACATGGGCGGAATGAATATTTTTGGCAAAGGCTTTGGCAATTACGATCAAGGAATTATTCTAAGAACATATTTTTCTTAAAAAGATCTAATGTTTCTCGTGTCATTCTGAGCCGAAGGCGAAGAATCTACTGACACTTTTCTGCAAAAATAGTCGCTTTTTGTTTTATATCAATTTTTATTGATTTAGTTCAAAAATTTACGCTGATTAAACAACTTAGCACAATAAAATTCTCTGTAAATTTCCACAAAAAATCAAATCTTAAGTAGAAAATTTTAAACTCAAAACAATAAATC
>CAZLXK010000215.1:0-4602 GCA_964563305.1 uncultured Treponema sp. | reverse complement strand
TGGAATTTAACAAATCTTACAATTTAATGAAAGCCACAAATGCTGACGAACTTGCAGTAAATCACGTTTTAGACAGTTTAGCGGCAGTTGAAACCTTAACAAAAATCATAAAAAATTTAACTGAACAAAATAAAATTTCTAACTTGCAAATTGGCGACATTGGTTCTGGCGGCGGATGTCCGGGAATTGTGCTAGCGGTTGCTTTTCCTGAACAAAATTTTACGCTTGTTGAGCGAATGGAAAAGCGTTGTGCATTTTTAGAAAGTACAATCAAAAAAATGAATTTGCAAAATGTAAAAGTTGCTTGTTGCAATGCGGATCAAGTTTCTCCAGAAAGTTTTGATTTAGAAGTTTTTAGAGCTTTTCATCCGTTTGACAAAAAAATTATAAATTTGCTTTTTAAGATTTTAAAAAAAGGCGGATTTATTTTTGCTTACAAAGCGCGTTACGAAAAAATTATTGCTGAAATGCAAGAAATTCAAAATTTTATTGATGATTATAAAATTGTAAAACTTTCAGTTCCATTTTTAGAAGATCACGAAAGAAATTTAGTTCTTATTCAAAAAAAATAAAATTCGGTGCTTGAGCAACATCGAAACAACTATATTCTTAAAGTTATGATTTTTGCCAAAAGCGACGAAGCAAACAACTAACACTTATCTTGATAATATCGCAAACTTTTAGTAAATTTTTTGTGATGAAAAAAATTATTGTCTTTTGTTTTAGTTTATTTTTACTTGGAAATCTGATTTTTGCACAAGAAAATCTTTCAAATCAAAATCAAGAATTTCAAACTCAAGTTGACAACTTTATGTTTCTAAGAATGAATTTGGCAACTTATCAAAATCCAACTGACGCAATCAACAAAATTGAATCTTACTGCAACGAACTTTTTTCAAGTGAAAGTTTTAAAAATTTTTCGCAAGAAGAACAACTTACTTTTCAAAATTTTAAAACGCTCGAAATTTACAATTATCTTCAAAAAATCGACGGTCAGCAAGAAAATATAAAACAACTAATCGATTCTCAATACGAAAAAACGACCGCTTGGATTTCAGAACAAAAAAATCAAAAATTCGGAAAATGGTTTTACGCAACAACAGGCGACCTTTTGTCTTGTCATTTAAATTTTTCTTCGATTGATGTAATTATGAAAGACGGAC
Organism: uncultured Treponema sp.; assembly: GCA_964563305.1. GTDB lineage: Bacteria > Spirochaetota > Spirochaetia > Treponematales > Treponemataceae > Treponema_D. The sequence continues at coordinate 3,439 of CAZLXK010000215.1, read as the reverse complement.
TTAAAGTCAAAAAATATTACGAAAATGCTTTAGATTTAGATGAAAATATGTCTTACGCACTTACAAATCTTGGACAATGGTTTTATTTTGCTCCAAAAATCGGCGGCGGAAGTAAAGAAAAAGCACAAAAATGTTTTGAAAAAGCACTTTCTGTTTCTCGAAATGATGCCGAAACTTACTTTGCGAAGATTTATCTTTCGCAGATTCTCTTTGATGAAAAAAATACTCAAGAAGAAAGCAAAAAGCTTCTCGAACTTGCAGATAATTTGCAACCAAACGGAACTTTTATCAATCAAATTAGAAGAATAAATAGTGCAGGACTTTCGCTTTTACGTTATTACGCAAAAAGAATGACTATGAATGACATTGAAAAACTGCTTCTAAAAGTAAATAAATAATTGTAATAATAAATCTTCCTTGTTGATATTTTTATGTCTTTTTTAGAAACTGAAAAACGCAAAATTTAAAATGTTTTATCATCAAATAAAGTCTTGCTACAAAAGGACAGTGTATGGATATAGCAGCAGCAAAAAAAGATACACAAGAGCAAATTCAAGAATCTATAAGGCAACTTGAAGCAAAAGGCGAATATTGGACAAATGTTCAGCCAATCAACTACAAAAGAGTAAAACCTGTTACAAAAAAATATAATTTTCTTCCTCACAATCCGTTTTTTTTAATTTGGAGTGCAATCGTAAGAACTTTGGCAATTTTAATTGGACCTATTGCACTGTTTTTTGTTTTAGGCGGACGAACAGTTGGCAAAAAAAATCTTCGCGGACTAAAAGGCTTTGTTGTAGTTTGCAATCACGTTCATACGTTAGACAATATGCTTGTGCGACAAGCGGTTTTTGGTCACAGACTTTACATAACCGTTGGCGAATTTAATAATATGAAAGGATTTTTGGGAAGTTTTATTCGAGCGGGAGGAACTTTGCCTTTTAGTTCCAATGTAACGGCCGTAATGAATTTGCAAAAAACAATTTCTCACTTGCTTAAAAAAAATTGTGCAATTTTAGGTTATCCAGAAAGAGCACTTTGGTATCGCTACGAAAAGCCTCGCCCATTAAATAGCGGAATGTTTCATATTGCGGTAAAAAATAAAGTGCCGGTTGTGCCAATGTTCATTACTTTTGAAGAACCTTCTAAATTTCGTAAGATTTTTAGCAAAAAAAAGTGTGCAAAACTAAATGTTTTAAAGCCGATTTTTCCAGATTCAAATCTTTCTGACAAGGAAAATATTTCTGAAATGATGAAAAATTGTTCTACTCAATGGCAAAATTGTTATAACGAACATTATAATATTTGAAATAAAAAGTCTTGCTGTTTTTTTTTAAATTCATTATATTCAGATTTACACATTACTTCATTCCGCCGATTTATCCAAAATTGCAGAGCGGAGGTTCACTTGTATGAGTCGAACAAATCTTGCTAAATAGGAGTTCCAAAATGGACACTACTTCTAAAAAAAATCATTATTTATTTACATCAGAATCGGTTAGCGAAGGTCATCCAGACAAACTTTGCGATCAAATTTCAGATGCAGTTCTTGATCATTGCATCGAATTAGATCCAAATGCTCACGTTGCTTGCGAAAGTTTTGCTTCTACGGATTTTTTGCTTGTTGGCGGAGAGATTGGATTTTCTAAAAAATTTTCTTCTGACGAAATTAAAAAGTTTAATCACGATGTTGAAAAAATTGCACGAAAAGTTGCTTTAGATATTGGTTATAATTCGCAAGAAGTTGGACTTGACGCAGCAAATTGTTTGTTTATGAACAGACTTCATGCTCAAAGTAAAGATATTGCTCAAGGAGTTGACGGCAAAGGTTTGCATGAATACGAAGGTCAGCAAGGTGCAGGCGATCAAGGAATGATGTTCGGATTTGCTTGTGATGAAACGCCAACTTTAATGCCTGCTCCAATTTATTACGCACACAAACTTTTACTAAAGGCGAAGGATTTACGTCACAACGGAACAATTAAATGGTTGCGTCCAGATGCAAAAAGTCAAGTTACAGTTGAATACGAAGGTTTTAAGCCTGTTCGCATAGACGCGGTTGTTCTTTCACATCAACACGATGAATCTGTAAATCACGACGAAATTGAAAAAACAATTATTGAGCAAATTATAAAACCTGTTCTTGAACCAACTGGACTTTTAGATTCTGACACAAAATATTACATAAATCCAACTGGACGCTTTGTAACTGGCGGTCCGGACGGAGATTCTGGATTAACTGGCAGAAAAATTATTGTTGACACTTACGGCGGAATGGGTCGTCACGGCGGTGGAGCATTCAGCGGAAAAGATCCTTCAAAGGTTGATCGTTCTGCAACTTATATGGCTCGCTACATTGCAAAAAATTTGGTTGCGTCAGGCTTGGCTTCTCGCGTAGAAGTGGAATTATCTTACGCGATTGGTGTTCCTTATCCAGTGTCGATTATGGTTGAAACTTTTGGAACTGAAAAAGTTGAACGTTATAAAATTGAAGAAGCGGTTAAAAAAGTTTTTGATTGTACGCCAGCAGGAATTGTAAAAACTCTAAACTTAAAGCGTCCAATTTATCAGCAAACTGCAAGTTACGGACACTTTGGTCGCGAAGGTTTTCCTTGGGAAGCAACAGACAAAGTTGAAGAATTAAAAGCGGCGGTTAACGAAATTAAATAAATGAATCTTTTGTCAGAGCAAGAAATTGTACAAGTTTTTGAACGCTTTAAAAACTTAAATCCAAATCCGCACACGGAACTTAACGCACCAAATTCATATTGTCTTTTGGTGAGCATTGTTTTAAGTGCTCAGGCAACCGACAAATCTGTAAATAAGGCGACTGAAAATTTGTACAAAATCGTAAAAACTCCGCAAGAAATGCTTAAACTTGGCGAAGAAAATTTAATTTCTTACATAAAATCGATTGGACTTTATAAATCAAAAGCAAAACACGTGATTAAATTAAGTAAAATTTTAATTGATGATTTTGATTCCAAAATTCCTTCGACAATGGAAGATTTACTAAAATTGCCTGGCGTTGGAAGAAAAACTGCAAATCTTATGTTAAACACAGTTTACGGAAAGCCAACAATGCCAGTTGACACTCATCTTATGCGAATTTGCCCAAAAATCGGACTTGCTCAAGGAAAAAATCCGCTAGAAGTAGAACAGTCGCTCTTGCAAAGAATTCCGCAAGAATATTTACAAAAAGCTCATCATTGGTTGATTTTGCACGGAAGATATATTTGTACGGCGAGAAATCCAAAATGCCAAACTTGCCCAATAAATGATTTGTGCAAACACAACGCTGGTTGAGTAGCGTCAAAATCTCAAACTTTTCCAGAAAACCGCCCGCTTGACTGCAAGAAGCATCCGCTTAAACAAGCAAACTGCTAATAGATTGCCACGCTGAACTAAAGTTCTTATCGCAATGACGACTCAACTGCAA
>CAZLXK010000214.1:0-4649 GCA_964563305.1 uncultured Treponema sp. | reverse complement strand
CTGTTCAAAATTATATAAAGAATGAACACTTTGAACAAGAGTTCGTAAATTTCTTTTTCTGTCAAATTTGATTTATAATTGATTTTATGAAAAAGACATTTTTTTTATTTGTTTTGTTGATTTTTAGTTTTTGTTCGCTTTTTTCGTGCCGACAAAATTCTTCTATCGATTCTGGTAAAAAACAAAACGCATTTCCGCAAAATCAGTTTGATTCCGCTTACGAACTTTTAATTCAGTCCGATTATGAAAATGCGACAAAAGCGTTTAGTGCTCTTACAAAGTCGTTTCCGCAATTTCCGGAAATTTGGTACAACTACGCGACTTGTCTTATGGAAACAAAATCTTATGCAAAAGCGAAAACCGCGTTTAAGAAAGCGATTAAAACGCGGAAAAATGTTGTAATGTACGAAAATCCGCAAATTATAAAAGAAGACGCAATGACAAGCATTTTGGAAGTTCTGCTTTTGGAAGGCGATTTTAAGCGTGCAGAAAAACAAGCGAAAAAATGCCTAAAAGAAAACAATTCGCAAAAAATGAAAATTGCAATTTTGGCAACTTACTTACGATTAGGATTTTCTAACAAAGCAGAAGACTTTTTTACGAAAAACGGAATTGATGTTGAAGATTTTGTAAATGTTCAAAAGTAAGCAAAGAAGTGTATTAAAACGGCAAGTCCGCGCCAAAATATGGCGCGTCTTCGTGAACTGAAAAAGTCATTCCGAACGCTACGCTCCATCGCACGCCCTTGCTACGATGGATGTTTCGGAATCTGCCTTTGAGAGATGCTGAATCAAGTTCAGCATGACATTTTACTAGCGGTTTGTCTGAATATTTTTCAAGACGTTTTTTGTATTCGTATCTGATTTCTGGATTTTCAAGTTCTTTCCTGCGACGTTTTGACATTTTCAAGAACTCAGTTTCCTTCTCAATTCCAAGGAATCTGCGGTTGAACAGATTTGCCGCGATTCCAGTTGTGCTAGAGCCTGAAAACGGATCTAAAATCCAAGCGTTTTCCTTTGTTGAAGCCAAAATGATTCGCGCCAAAAGAGGAAGCGGTTTTTGCGTGGGATGCTTCCCACAAGATTTTTCCCACTTCGCAATCGCTGGAAGATTCCATAAATCTCGCATTTGCGATCCGCCGTTGATTTCCTTCATCAATTCATAGTTGAAATAATGCGGAACTTTTTTCTCGCGTCTTGCCCACAAGATGAACTCTGTTGAGTGCGTGAAAAACCTGCACGAAAGATTCGGCGGCGGATTTGTCTTTGCCCCAGGTAATGCAATTCAAGATTCGGAAGTCCAGTTCGTTGAGCATTTGTGCGGCGGAAAAAATGTTGTGGTACGTGCCCGAAATCCAGATTGTGCCGTCCGTCTTTAAGTGCGAGCGGCAGGCGGAAATCCACTTGCGGTTGAAGTCGTTGTCGGCGGCGAATCCGTGCGATTTGTCCCAGTCGCCTTTGTTGACGGAAACCTACTTCCCCGACTGCACGGAAATTCCGCCGTTGGAAAGAAAATAAGGCGGGTCGGCAAAAATCATATCGAACTCAAAGTCAAACTGATTCAGGAGTTCAACGCAGTTTTAATTTGCCTTAAATAATTAAAGATATGATTTGAAACATCAAAACCTGACGCTTGCTCTTCCTCAAAATGTTTTTCTTCATCTTTCCATAAATAATCAATGACAATTTTTATATTTTCGATTGTCGGTTTATCAATAATATGATTCGTTTTAATTTCATCTTCTGAAAATCCATATTCCAAAATCCACGGATTATTTTTCAGAAGATTTGATTTTGCTTCTTCAAAAGTTCTTCCTTTTTCAAATCCTAAGATTTGCATATTCTCACAGGCTGTTCCGTCTGGCGACTGCGTAAATCCTTCAGAAGTGTAGAAAATGTATTCGTTCATAATTCAAATATTGATCGGATTTGGATTTTAATCAAGTTGTTTTTCGGTAATGTCCATTTCCTAAAAATTCAACAAAACCTCTATCACGTAAATTTTGCAATTGTTGTCGTATTTTGTCTTTGACAAAATTATTTTCCGGATGCTTTGATTGTAATTCGTCTTCGAATTCATAAACTTGATTCAATGTAAATTCGACAGCTGGAATCCTTTCAATGCAAGAAAGTGTGTCGAGAATCCAGCCACGACTTTCAAGATTCGAAGTTTTTAAAGTCTTAGTTTTTGCATATTTCTGGACAACTTCTGAATGATTTATCTCCGCACCACTTTTTATAATAAATATTTTTCCTGAATCTGGAATATGGGAAATATCTATATTACATCCAATCCAACCGGCTCTCCGTGCTGTTGCCGCCAACGGCTTCCGTTTTATTATAATGTTTGGAGTGAAAAAATGGTTTGGTATCAATAAAAAATTTGAAACTTTGAAATTTTTATAAGTCATGAAAAAGAAATTTGGATTTCTTGAAGATGTGATTCTTGAAATCATTGTATCATAAGAACCGTCATTGATTATTGACGAAATTTGCCCAGAAATACTTTCTTTGCTTTTTAATTCAAAATCTGAATTGCAAAATGAACAGTAAAAATCTCCTGTTGGATGATTGTTTTCGTAACGTTCTATTTTAGGTTTCCCACAAATAGGACAATATAAGTTTCTTTCAACCCAATCTTCTGTGAGAACTCGGCTTCTTTGAGAATTGCTGTGATAATTATTTGCCAATTCAAGATTAAAATCAAATGTCATATTGCTTGTCCTACTTTAGCGAAATTTTCATCTTTCGTTAATTGCAAATGCGTTAGGGATTGTAAGGGCACGAAGCGTTCCGAAGCGAAACGTAGTGAAGCAGAGGAATGAAGCGATAGCGGAACCCTGAAAAGCCCGACGGCAACTTGTTGCCGGAACGCCCTATTCATCAAAGAACTCGTCGCTTTCGTCCACGTTTTTCGGGTCAGAATTGCTCAAAAGAACTTTCGCACCGTTTTTTGAAATGTCCGCGACAAACTTTTCAAGCTCAATCTGCTCTTTGTCGCCGAAGCCGTTTCCTGAATATGACGTGAACGTCGCAGTTTTTGTGAGCGGGCGGTAAGGCGGGTCGATGTAGACAAAAGTTTTTTCATCACAGAACGTGGCACAGTTTTTGTAGTCGCCGCAAGTGATTTTTACATTCTGCAAAAGTGCTGAGCAAGCACGCAAGTTTTCCGCATCGCAGATGAGCGGAGTTTTTGCCTGATTCCACGGCACGTTGAAAAATCCTTTTTTGTTCACGCGATACAATCCGTTAAAGCAGGTTTTGTTTAAGAAAATGAAGAGCGCGGCTTTTTCGATTTTGAACTTGGTGGTTGAGCCTGTCGAAACCACCGCGCCATCAAGTTTGATTTCGTTGAACCGCTTACGTTTTTCATAAAAAAATGATTTTTTCTCTTCATCGGACTTTTCGTAATATCGTTTTTGAAGTTCCGAAAGCTGTTCAATCAAAGCGTCGCAGTTGTTTTTTACTTGAACGTATGTGTTCACAAGTTCGCGGTTGATGTCGTTGATTAGAACTTCCTTTGGCTGTGCTTTTTGCAGCACGTCAAACAGAACTGCACCGCCGCCCACAAAAGGCTCACAGTATTTTTTAATGTGAGAAGGATAATGTTTTCGTATTTCTTCGAGCAGCTGCGTTTTCCCGCCCGCCCACTTTATAAAAGGTTTCGCCTGAAAAGCCATAATTTTACTTTACACTATTTTTTTTAAATAATCCACTTAGACATTTATTCTAAAACTTATCTTTCTAAATGTTCAAAACTAAGCAATTATTTACACTTTTTTAACAATTTTTACATAAAAAAGTTTATTTTATGTTCAAAATTATGTAAAAGTTGCAATTTTTGAACATAAACTCTTTACAAAGTTTTTACAAAAGTTTAATGTGGAAAAACAAGAATAAGGAAAAGGTTTTAGGAAAAACGTAGTTTTTCCTAGGCGAAGGGGTAGCGGAAAACCGAAGGTGGTTGAGCCTGTCGAAACCCCGAAGGTTTGTAGCGAGGGGAAGGCTTTCCCCATAAAAAAGTTAATGCGAGTCAAAAATTGACTTTAGGCAATTTTTGAGTAGTGAGGCACGAAGTGCCGAACAGCGGGAAGACTTTCCCCACCTTAATTCAGCATTATAAATTATGCATTATTCATTATAAATTGGAGTTTTATATGTCAAAATCTGTTTACTTGGGAATTACTGGCGATATTATTCATCCTGGAATTATTAACATTATAAAAGAGGGCGCAAAACTTGGCGAACTTACAATTGGTTTGCTTACAGACAGCGCAATTGCTAGCCACAAGCGACTTCCGTACTTAACTTACGAGCAGCGAAAAGAAGTTGTTGAAGATATTAAGGGCGTTTCGCGTGTTGTTCCGCAAGAAGATTGGAGTTACGTTCCGAACTTAAAAAAATACAAACCAGATTTTATGATTCACGGCGACGATTGGAAAACGAATTATCTTTCTAAAATCCGCGAAGAATGTTTTGAAGCAATGCACGAATGGGGCGGTCAAATTGTAGAAATTCCTTACACAAAGGGAATTAATTCAACTGCGCTTGCCGACGCTGCAAAAGAAATTGGCACAACTCCGGATATTCGCCGCGCAACGCTTCGTCGTTTAATTGCGGCAAAACCAGTTGTTCGCATTATGGAAGCAC
>CAZLXK010000213.1:0-4706 GCA_964563305.1 uncultured Treponema sp. | reverse complement strand
TTATAATGGCAGATGCTGATGTTGATGGAAGTCACATTAGAACTTTACTTTTAACTTTTTTCTTTAGATATATGCCTCAACTTATTGAAAAAGGTTATGTTTATCTTGCGATGCCTCCTCTTTACGGAATTAAGCTTGGTAAAAAAATGACTTATGTTTATACAGATGAAGAGCGTCGTGCAGAGCTAACAAAACTTGGTGATCAAGCATCAAAAGCAACTGTTCAGCGATATAAAGGTTTAGGTGAAATGGACGGAGACGAACTTTGGGCAACAACGATGGATCCTTCTCGTAGAAAAATGAAAGTTGTTACTATTCCTGATGCGGTTGCTGCTGATAGAATTTTTAGTGTTTGTATGGGTGAAGAAGTAGAACCTCGTAGAAAATTTATTGAAGAAAATGCAGCGTCTGCAAATTTGGATTTTTAAATAAAATATAGGAAACAGAAATGGATGAAATAATTACAAAAGAAGGTGGTTCTTTAATTCAAATTCCAATTGAAGATGAAGTAAAACAAGCATATATAGATTATTCAATGTCAGTTATTGTTCAAAGAGCGTTGCCAGATGTTCGTGATGGATTAAAGCCTGTTCATCGAAGAATTATTTATGCAATGCATACTCTTCACCTTTCAAACAGCGGAACTACCCGAAAATGTGCAACAATCGTCGGAGAAGTTCTTGGTCATTATCATCCACACGGAGATGCTTCTGTTTATGATGCACTTGTTCGTTTAGGACAAGATTTTGCTCAGCGTTATACAATGATTACTCCAAAAGGAAATTTTGGTACGCAAGCAGGAGATCCAGCCGCAGCATATCGTTATACAGAAGCGAAAATGTCTAAAATGGCAGAAGAAATGGTTTTGGATATTGACAAAGACACAGTTGATATGATTCCAAACTTTGATGAATCAACAAAAGAACCTTCTGTTTTACCTGCAAAATTTCCATTTTTACTTTGCAATGGAACGACAGGAATTGCGGTTGGAATGGCATCTAATATGCCAACGCATAATCTTAGAGAAGTTGCCGCTGCTATTTCTGCATATATTGATAATAAAGAAATTTCTATTGAAGAATTAATGAATTATATAAAAGGCCCAGATTTTCCAACTGGCGGAATTATTTACGGAACAGAAGGAATTAAAAAAGCATATTTTACTGGACGCGGAAAAATTGTAATTCGGTCAAAATTTACAATTGAAACTGCAAAAAACGGAAAAGAATCTATTGTTTTTACAGAAGTTCCTTATGGAGTAAATACAACAAATATTATCAAAAAAATAAAAGAACTTGTTCGCGATAAAGTTATTGATGGAATTGCTGATGCAAATGACGAATCTTCAGATAGATTTGGAATGCGTATTGTTATTGAATTAAAGCGTGGAGCGGTAACAAAAATCGTATTAAATCAACTTTTTGCAAAAACGGAACTTCAATCTAATTTTGGCGTAATAAATCTTGCACTTGTTCCAGATAAGTCTGATGGTTATAAACTTCATCCTCAAATTTTAACCTTAAAACAGTTAATTCAAAATTTTGTTGATCATCGTGATGAAGTTATTACTCGACGAACAAAATTTGAACTTGCAAAAGCTCTTGCTCGTGCTCATATTTTGGAAGCATTGATTATTGCAGTTGATAATATTGATAAAGTAATCAGAATTATTCGTGCTAGTCGTGATGAACAAGAAGCTAAGGCGAATTTAATAAAAGAATTTAATTTTGATGATGTTCAGTCACAAGCAATTGTTGATATGCAACTTAAAAGACTTACTCATTTGCGTATTGATGAATTAAAAACAGAAATGGCTGATTTGCAAAAATTTATTGCTTATTGTAAAGATTTGCTTGAACATCACGAAAAAATTTTGCAACTCATAAAAAACGAAACTAATGATCTTTCGGAGCGTTATGGTGATGACAGAAGAACTGACATTGTTTCTAGCGAAGTTGAAAATATAAATGTTGAAGATATGATAAAAGAAGAAGATATGGTTATTCTTGTATCAAAACTTGGTTACATAAAACGTGTTCCTGCAAGTCAGTATAAAAGTCAAGGAAGAGGCGGAAAAGGTTCTATGTCCGCAAAACTTGTTGAAGAAGATTTTATAAACCAAATGTTTGTTGCTTCAACGCACGATCATCTTTTGTTTATTACAAATCTCGGAAAAGCATATTGGGTTAAAGTTCACGAAATTCCAGAAACAAATAAAACAAGTCGCGGTTCTCATATAAAAAGTTTGCTTCAAATTTCTGCTGATGAAGAAATCACAATTATTGAAAGAATTAAAGAATTTAAAGATACGGAATATCTTTTTATGGTTACAGCAAATGGAGTTGTAAAGAAGACTCCAACTATTGAATTAAGAAATGCAAAATCTAAAGGTATTCAAGCAATTCGCTTAGATGATGGCGATAGATTAGTAAGTACAGTTCGTTCTACAGGCGATTTTGAAATTATGCTTGTAAGTCGACGAGGTCAAGCGTTACGAATTTCAGAAAAAGATGTTCGTCCTGTAGGAAGAAGTAGTCGTGGCGTTTGTGGAATGAAACTTTCTGAAGGTGATGAACTTTGTGCGGCAACTCCAGTAATTCCTAATACAATGCTTTTGGTAATTACAGAAAAAGGTTTTGGAAAAAAGGTTGATTTTGATGATTTTGCTGCTCACAGTCGAGCAACTGGCGGACAAAGAGTTTTTGGAAATATCGATGAAAAAGGTGAAATTGTGGGAGCGTTAACTATAAAAGAAAATGACAGTATTATGTGTATAACAAGTCAAGGAACTTCTTTAAGAGTTGATGCATCTTCTATTTCAAAGCAGGGCAGGGGAAGTAGTGGCGTAAAAATTGTCGAAATAACAGCTCCAGATTATGTAATTGGAATTGATAGAATTGATAATGATGAAAATCAATCATAATTAAAGCATTAAAATTTTTCTATAAAATAAAAATCACTGAGATTCATTTCTTGGTGATTTTTTTATTTGTGGATTTTGATGTTTCTTAAAAAATTATAATTTCTGTTTTTATTTTTGTATTTTTCTTTTCAGACTTTCCTTCTAAATCTATAGAAAAACTTAAAACCTTTGCAATTCTGTAAGCGACAGTTTCGTAGAAAATTGAAGTTCTGATAATTCCGATAAAAAGGCTGGGTAAAGAAAAAATTAGCCGTATAAACAAATTATTTTCGTGAAATGTTCTGAACGTTGAGTTCTGCATCAACATTTTCTCAAAAAACATACTTTAAAAATTAACACAATAATATATAGTATCGAATTTTTATAATAAATATTTTTTTTGCCACAAATATAAAAACTTAAAAGATGGCTTTTTATATATTATTTAAACAGTTGAATCTGTTGTGTTTTGAAATTCTCTACGAAACAAACGTTTTCTTATAATTATTAGAGAATTTATATAGACAAGAATTTTGTAAAAAAATATTATATATATGTATAGTTTTTTTTATATTAATTTAAAACCGATTGAAATTTTCAAAAATGTATTATTTTGATTTCCTCAATATTTTTTTAGTTACAGATATTTTTTTTATTTGAATAAAAGTTATCCACATAAAAACAAAATTTTGTTGTAAAACTGTGGATAACTTATGGATAATGTGAATTCTTGGATTTTCTAAATTTTAATAAATTCGTAATTCTTTATATTATAAGAATTTATAAATTTGTGAAAAAATATTTGTTTTTTTATGAATTGTTTAAAACTTGTGGATAACTTTGTTTCATGTGAAACATAGTATTATTGTGTGATTGAATTAAAATAACCATCGTGTTACAGACAATCTATTTTCATTTTTATCAGAATTTGTTACGTTTTTTACAAATTTGAAATAAATATGGAGAAATGTTTTTTTTATCGAATTATAAATTTTAACAAAGAAACTTATCCGTCTAAATATTTTTTTTTAGAGCTAGAAAATTTTATTATAAGTAACAATCTAAAAAAAACTTGTTGTTTGATTTTTTTTGATGGAGAATGATTATTTTTTTTTATTTACTATCGGCAATAACATTTATTTTCTGAAAAAATTGGATCTATTTTATAAATCTAGAATTGTTTTACGTGAAACAATTATTGTGTTCTTTTTATCAAGATATTTATATTTTACTCAAGAAATTTAAAAAATTAATTTTAGAAAAGAAATATGTTATTAAATTGATATTATAAATTTTTCAACTTTCGTTTTTTTTTATAAGTATTGTGCAAATTTGTTTTTGTCTGATAATTTTTTTTGTGCTTAGTTAAAAGAATTGTTTTTTTATACGATTTATTAGAGAATTTTAATATTTAAATTATAAGAAAAAAACTTAATTGTTTTAGATTTTATAAAAATCATTTTTTTCAATGTTTCTATTAAAATATTAGAGCAGAGATTTCTTTTTTTGAAATTTAAAACATCATGTTTAATGCTCTATACTTTTCTTTCTTTTGTGAATATCTGCTTTGTTGATTTTTTCTTTTTACAGATTCTTTTAAGGAGTTAAAGTGGAGAATTATTAAAAATTTAAAAATTGCTATTTTTGTGTAGGTTTTTATTTTTTACAATTCCTGTTTCACGTGCAACATTTAGTTTGTTTTTAAACGCATAACTTTAGAGCCTCGTTTTTTTGACCATTTTTCTTTTCTTTCTTTTGGTATGGAATCTATAGAGTCTTCTTTAAAATTTAAATTTTCAAACCA
>CAZLXK010000212.1:0-4773 GCA_964563305.1 uncultured Treponema sp. | reverse complement strand
AGACGGCACAATGATTACAACTCACGGTGGCGGAACTAGTCGCAAAAGAATGCACGCTTGTAAAGATTATTCTGGTGCAGAAATTATGCGTACACTTCGTGACGAAACTTTCAACCGCAAAGATGATATTACAGTTGTTGATTTTACTGCTGCAATCGAACTTATTAAAAACGAAAAAGGTGAAGCGTGTGGTGCTGTTCTTTTGAACATCGAAACTGGCGAACTTTACATTGCAAAAGCAAAAGTTGTAATTATCGCAACTGGTGGTGCTGGAAGAATGCACTATCAAGGCTTTCCTACTTCAAATCACTACGGAGCAACTGCCGATGGACTTGTTTTAGCGTATCGCGCTGGAGCAAAACTTTTGTATCAAGATTCACTTCAATATCACCCAACTGGAGCCGCTTATCCAACTCAGATTTTAGGCAAACTTGTAACAGAAAAAGTTCGTTCACTCGGTGCAAAACTCATCAACAAAGATGGCGAAGTTTACATTCATCCGCTTGAAACTCGCGACGTAAACGCTTCTGGAATTATTCGCGAAGTAAAAGAAGGTCGTGGCGTTCATAACGAAGTTCAAGATGCAGTTTGGCTTGACACTCCAATGATTGATATGATTCACGGCGAAGGAACTATTCTTAAATCAATTCCTGCAATGTACAATATGTTTATTAAATACGGAATTGACATTCGAAAAGAACCAATTTTGGTTTACCCAACACTTCACTATCAAAACGGCGGAGTTGAAATTAACAAAACTTGCCACACAAACATTCCAAATCTTTTGGTTGCAGGAGAGGCTTCTGGCGGAGTTCACGGAACAAACAGACTTATGGGAAATTCACTTCTTGATGTTGTTGTTTTTGGTCGTGAAGCTGGAATTGAAGCTGGAAAAATGTTCAAAGATATAAAACTTAGCGATACAAACAAAATGAATCTTGATCACGTAAAGGCATTTGAAAAAGAGCGTGCTGACGCTGGAATTACAAGCGATGTTGTTTCTCCAAAACTTTTGCCACGTTACTTCCACGGAAATCCTGAATTTGAAGGCAAAAAAATTCCTGGAGCAAGTAAATAAGTTGATAAAATAATAAAGACGGCAGTTGAGTTTATTAAAATCGATTGCCTAGATTTCTACTTTTTATGAACTTGCGACATTATTAACTTAAACTAAATAAAAAAAACGTCTGTCATTTAACGGCAGGCGTTTTTTTTCTAAGCGACACATTTTTGTGCTAAAATAAAAAAACTTATTTTCCCTTAAAAAAATCGTCTATGCTTTTTAGCAAATCTTCTGGTGGCAAAGTTTTTAAAAGATATTTTTCGGGTTTTGCTGCAAGAACTTTCATTACAGTTTCTTTATCATCTTTTGCCGTTAAAAAAATAACCGGAATATTTGCAGTTGAACTTTCCGCTTTTAACATTTCGAAAACTTGAAGTCCAGAAACAATCGGCATTTCATAATCAAGCAAAATTAAATCAACATTGTTTTTGCCTAAAAGTGAAATTGCATTCATTCCGGAATTTGCCATAAAAACTTCATATTTTTTTGAAAGCCAATTATTCATTGAACGCAAAATTATGCTATCATCGTCAACAACAAGAATTCGCTTTCGCCCGCCAAATTTTTCATCATCAACAATCAAAATATTAAGACGAGCAATAATATCTTTTACATTTACAGGCCGATTAAACGCCATTGAAACCACAGATTTTGGAATTACTTCATACGCACTTGTTATTTCAGCCTGACTTCCAATCAAATAAAGAACTCTGTCTTTTCCTTCTTCAGTAACAAGTTTTTTTAAATATTTCAAAGTTCCGTTAAAACCATTCAAATCGCCTTCAAGATAAACAATAAAAATATCCGGAAGATTTTGTATAAGTTGGATTTCCACAATGTCAGGATGAGATGCCACAACTTCAAAACCTGCATTTTGCAAATTCTTTTGCATTGCATTAACTAAAAAATTTTGCACTTCGCTTACAAATAAAAGTCTTCGTTCCATAAAATTCTTCCTAAATCTTTTAAATATAATAATATGCTTTAATTCGTTTTACAATAAATCAAAAAGTTTCACAAAAAATCACAGCAAAGCAAGAGTCGCCGCTTGGTCAACTTTAGCAATTTGACTTTTTATTTCTTCAAAATGATTTTTTTCGTCCGCAGGGATTTCATATTCGTCAAGCATCGAAACAATTTGATCCGCCGTGTCAAAATCGAACACTTCAATACATTCTTTTATGTTTGAAAGTGCGTCTTTATATTCAGAAAGTGAAATTTGATTTTTTTTCTGATTCTGATGTTTTTCGCTGATTGCATTTTTAAATTTTTCTTCATAAGATTTGTAAAGTTCAAGAAGTTCTTGAGTTTTTTGATTTATTTCAGTGATTTTATTTTCATCGCCACATTTTTCAAGATTTGCTGCAAGTTCAGAAAGTTTTGAAATTCCAATTAAGCGAGCAGAACTTTTTAATGCGTGAACTAAAATTGTATAATTTTTTATGTCTTCGTTTTTTTGATAATTTTCAATTTCTGCGGATTTTTCTTTGATTGAACGAGCAAATTCTTTAGTTGCGTCAAAAAGAACTTGGGCATCTCCACAATTTTTAAGTGCAGCATTTACATCTAAACCTTCGATTTTGGAAAGTTTGTTCAAGAAATCATTTTCGCGATTTTCAGTTTTATCTTTGCTGATTGAGTTTTTTTGTGCGGAACTGCCAGTTTCTTGTGCGGAACTGCCAATTTCTTGTGCAAAGTCGCCAGTTTTTTCAGTGGAAATTTCAGTTTTAAAAACTTTTTCTTCTGGCAAATATTTCATAAGCATTTTTTCAAGTTTTTTTGAATCAATCGGCTTTGTCAAATAATCAGTAAATCCCGCTTCAAGATACATTTCGCGTGCACCTTTAACTGCGTTTGCTGTAAGTGCAATGCAAGGCGTTTTTAAGTTTTTGTTTTCTTTTAGAGTTTTCATTGCTTCAAGCGTTTCAATTCCGTCCATAATTGGCATTCTGTGATCAATAAAAATCGCGTCATATTTTTTTTGAACAACAAGTTCTAGCGTTTCTTTTCCACTTGTGGCAGTTTCAACATTAATTTTTGTACGTTTCAAAAGTCCTTTTATAACTGTAAGATTTAGTGGCGTGTCATCAACAACAAGAATTTGTGCGTTTGGTGCTGTAAAAAGTCCATTTTGATTTACTTGAATGCTTGATTCCTGAAACTTTTTATACGCTAAGTTAAAATCTCCAATCGGCTCCCAATTTACAACGCTCTGCCTTACTGTAAAATAAAAATCGCTACCTTTTCCATATTCGCTTTCTACTTGAAGAGAAGTTCCCATAAGATTTAAAAGCTGCTGAGTGATATTCATTCCAAGTCCAGTTCCTTCAATTGTTCGATTTCGTTTTTCTTCGATTCGTTGAAAAGCAACAAAAAGTTTGTCCATATCTTCGCTTTTTATTCCGATTCCAGTATCTTTTACGTGAACTGTAAGATTTATTTCGTTTTCATTTTGTTTTTCAAAAGTGAGCGAAAGATCAACACTTCCCTTTTCTGTATATTTTACAGCATTTGTAAGAATATTTATTACACATTGCTTAAGTCTAATTTCGTCTCCATAAAGAATGTGCGGAAGATTTTTATCTACATTTATATTCAGTAAAAGGCCTTTGTCTTCGGCACGTTTTGAAATCATATTTACAAGATCGTTGATTGTAGAAGTTAAATCATATTTGTAAGGAATTATTTCCATTTTTCCACTTTCAATTTTACTAAAATCTAAAATATCATTTACTAAACTTAAAAGACTTTTCCCAGCGTTTTGAATGTCTTGTGCATAATGCAAAGTTTCATTTTCTTGTGATTCTCGCAAAATCATTTCGTCAAGTCCCAAAACTGCATTTATTGGCGTTCGAATTTCGTGACTCATATTTGAAAGAAACGCACTTTTTGCTTTAGTCGAAGCTTCAGCAATTTCAAGTTCTTTTTGAAGTTCTTGCTCACGTTGCATTCTCTCAAGATATTTTTGTGCATTATCACTTGCCGCAACAAGAGAATTATAAAGAATTCCAATTTCGTCTTTTGATTGTATTTTTAATGCATGAATATCGAGCAAATTTTCTTTTTCGCCAGTTTCGTCGTTTTGATTTGGCGAAGATGAATCTTCAACTGCTTTTGCCATAAGAGTAATTGGATTTATAATCATAATTTCCGCCCAAGAAATTATTAAAAGAACTAAAGGAACTGCATCTAAAAGCATTAAAAAGAAAAATCTTGTAATGTAAAGAATCATTTCATTTACAGAAGAACCTTTCATTGTTCCAATCAATCCAGATGAAAATCCAAACGCTGCTATAAGAATAAAAAGTGCTTCTGCCGTAAAAAGATAAAAAAGTTTTACTTCCAAAGATGAATCTCGTTTACTTTTTGATTTTCTTAATTCTTTTTTAACTTTTATAACTTCTTCTGAAGTATAAGAATTTACAAAGAAAACTTTTCTAATCTTTTCTGGAAAGCAATTAAAAAATTCGTAGCAAAAAAAACTTACTATAAGAGATGGAATTAAAAATACTATAGGCAAAACTAAAAATACAAAAACAAATGGATTTTCTACATGCATTTCTAAAGCAAATTCACTTATATTCACTTCAAAAAGATATAATATTAAACAAGTCGAACCTGAACCAATTATAAAAGCAAAAACTATTGCGACTAAAATCGTTTTCCAAATACTTTTATACAAATGAAGCATAATTGGTAAGTTTGCAAGT
>CAZLXK010000211.1:0-4777 GCA_964563305.1 uncultured Treponema sp. | reverse complement strand
AAGATATAGAAATTCCTACAAAATGTTCGGTTTGCAAAAGTGAATTAGTTGACGAAGGAACTAGACTTTACTGTCCAAATCCAATTTGTCCAAAAAAAGTTTTACATCAACTTTTAAAATGGATTTCTGTTGTTGATATTCGTGATTTAGGCGAAACTTTAATTACTTCTTTGTTCAAAACTGGAATTGTAAAATCAATTACAGATATTTATTCTTTAACCGAAGAAAGTTTGACTCCTTATTTTTTAAATGAAGAAAGCATAAAAGATGAAAAAAAATCACTTGGAGCGGCAAAAGTTTATTCATCAATTCAATCGCACAGAAAAATGAGTCTTGAAAAATTTATTGCAGGTTTTGATATTGAAGGAATTGGCGAAACTCAAGTTGAAAAAATTGTTGACGCTGGATATAACACTTTTGAAAAAATAACTTCGCTTTCTGTAGAAGAATTATCAAATGTTTACAGTTTTGCTGAAATTTTAGCAAGCACTTTTGTAAATGGAATAAAATCAAATTTTGCAGAAATGAAAAATCTTTTAGATAAAAAAATTATTGAACTTGAATTGCCAAAAGAAAATGCTTTGTTGCAAGGAAAATCTTTTTGTTTTACCGGCGAACTAAATTCAATGAAAAGATCAGACGCTCAAAATCTTGTAAAGCAAAATGGCGGAACTGTAAAATCATCTGTTGTAAAAGGTTTGTCTTATCTTGTTACAAATGATTCTTCAAGTGGTTCAAGCAAAAACTTAAAAGCGGCAAAACTTGGCATTTCTATAATAAATGAAAACGAATTTTTAAAATTACTTAATAAGTGATTTTTTGTTTAAAAATTATGAAATTATCTGAAAAAATAATCAGAATTATTGCTAGTTTAATTTTTACTCTTTTTATTTTATCTCTGATAATCTTCTTTGGTAGATTTTATTTTGCACTTAATTCTATAAAAAAACTTGATTCTATAAAAGATTTTGAATGTGTACATCTTGTAGTTTATGGAAGTAGCCAAAATTCAATGAGTGCGTCCATAAAACTTTTAGATGAAAATCAAAATATATTTGCTGAATTTGAACGTTCTTGGCCATCTTCTTCGATTTATTTTGAATTTGTAACTTTTTCTTATGAAAACAAACATATTTCTTTTCCAAACAGAATTTATTCAAGTAATTCGTTAAATATTCAGTCGGGAATTCACTTAGGAAAATATATTGTAAAACAAAATTCAAAAAATAAATTTTTAAAATCAATCGCAAAATTTGCTGTAAAACCTTCTTCTAGAACTTTTTCAAAATATATAAAATATAATCAAATTTCTTTGTCAGCATGCATTCCGGGAATTGAATATGTGATTATTGAAAAATCCGATGGAAATATTGTCTTAAAAGAATTTGATGAACTTTGAGAAAATTATTTTATTGAACGTGGTAAGTTGTCGCTGACTTTTAAAGTATCTGTAAAGACATAAGATTCCGAAGCGTACTTCGACGTGGCTCAGCAACCGTTCGGAATGACGGAAATCCTTAAAAAAACTAATTTAGTTGATTTTCAAAAGTAAAATCATTTGTAAAGAAATCTGGATCAACTGCACTCATATTAAGTCGCATTTCCCAATGAAGATGCGGACCTGTGGCAAGTCCAGTTGAACCACTTAAACCTAAAAGTTGACCTTCTTTTACAATATCATCTTTTTTTACGTTAAGACTGTCCATATGATAATAAAGGCTGTAAAGTCCAGGCAAATGTTCTACAACAACGCTCCATCCTGTAGAAATTCGATTTTCTGCCATAACAACTTTTCCATTTGCACAACTTAAAACTTCACTTCCAGTTGGAACGCCATAATCAATTCCATAATGAAGACTTGTGGATGATTTTCCGTTTGAATAAGCAAAAACTCTTCTGTCTGCAAAAAATGAAGTTCTTCGAGTTTCATTAGTTGGCGGAACAAAAGCTTTTGTTTGGTAAATTTCAGTTGGATTTATGGTTTCAAGAATTTCATTAAGTTTTTTAATTTGTTCCATTCGTTTTGGACTTGTATCAGTTTTTATGTTTGTATTTGACTCGTTTAGCGGAATTGTTTCGCTTACAAAATCTTTGTGGAGAAGTTCAAATGGAAGGCGAAACTCATATTCTTTTTGACCTAAATAATTAAATTTTACTAAAAGATAATATTTTGAGCTTTCAGTCCACCAAGAAGAAAGCGGAATTCCTGTAAGAAAACTTATGGAATTTTTAGAAGATTTGTCGCTTAAAACATAAAAATTTGAATTGTCAACAAGTTTTTCGTCAATAAAAAGATTTAATTTTGCTGTAGTTTGATTTAATTCTGCTTTAGGAGCATTTTTTTCGGTTTTAGTTTTTGATTTTTTAGGATTTTGAGTGATTTTCATTCGGACAAAAATTGCTTGTCCAGGGAATGCTGTGTCATTATAACAAAGTT
This sequence comes from uncultured Treponema sp., assembly GCA_964563305.1. Lineage (GTDB taxonomy): Bacteria > Spirochaetota > Spirochaetia > Treponematales > Treponemataceae > Treponema_D. The sequence continues at coordinate 2,340 of CAZLXK010000211.1, read as the reverse complement.
TTATATCATAATCTTCGCTTGTAAATGAAGCATCTTTTGCAAATGCAAAAAATCCAGAAAACATTATTAAAGAAAAAATTATAAATTTTCTTAAAATTTTCATTTTTATCCTCTTTATATTTTTTAAATTTTTTTTTACCAATTTTCACTTTTTTTCAAATCAACAACAATAATTTGCGGCGTTTCAATTTTGTTGTAAACATTTCTGTCAATTCTAAAAAGTAAATCAACTCTGTCTCCAATTTCAAATTCTTTATGCAACAATTCACCTTTTGACCAAAAAATGCAAGGCCATTTAAATTTTCCAGCATTTACTGTCATTTTTAAATGAAGTTTATCATTTCCTCGACCAGAAAAAACAAGTGCGTCTTGAACAAGCAAATTTCGTGTCATAAATAAAAGTTGCTGATTTTGCTCGCCATAAGGTTCAAATTTGTCTGACAAGTTTAAAAGTTCTGGCGTTAAATATTGAAGTGGAATTTCAGCATCAACTTCATAATCATTAGAAAAATCATCTAAAACAATATTTTCTGATTCTTTTTTTAACCTTTGGATAAATTCATCTAATTTTGAACGTTCAAAACTAAAACCTGCCGCTGCATTGTGTCCGCCATAACTTATGAACAAATCGCTCATATTTGACAAGAAATTTGTTGCGTTATAATTTCTGCAAGTTCGCATAGAACCAATCGCATTGTTGCCCACAAAAGTTACTGCCAACGCGGGAACTCCGTACATTGCTACAAGTTTTCCAGCCAAAATTCCACTTACGCCACGATTTATTCGCTCATCAATTACGACGGCAAGTTTGTTGTTATGTTCTGGAATAGACGCTTTTGCTTGGATTGCTGAATATTCAACCGCTTTTTGAGTAAAATCTTTTCTTAAATTATTAAGTTCAATGATTTTTTGAACAATTTTTTGACGTTCAAGCGGATTTTTTTCAAGAAAAAGATCCGCTGCAATTTCACTTTGTCCCATTCTTCCAGCAGCATTTAAATTTGAAACGACATTCCAACTTAAATCTGTAGAAGTAACTTTCTTTTCGGTAAGATTTAGCGAAGTCATCAATTCTAACAAGCCTGGACGAATTCTATGAGAATTTATTGATTCCAAACCTTTTTTTACAAAGATTCGATTTTCATTTTGCATTGGCATAATGTCAGCAAGTGCGGCTAAAGCTACAAGTTGCAAATCTTTTTCTTCGAGCGAAGAAATTTCTGGAAACTCAGCACGAATTTCTTTGTTGATGTAAGTAACCAAAAGATTATATAAACCGCCAATTTCTGTAGGTTCGTGATTTCCGTATTTTGCGATTTTTGATTTAAATTTTAGTTGCGACAAATTTGCGTTTGCGATTGATGGACTTAAATTTTTAAATTCACTTTGTAAATCAACTAAATTAAAATCTACAGAATTTCCAAACATATTTTTTAGCATAGATTTTATATGTTTTTCGTTCCAAACCATTATTAGTTGATTTTTTAAATATGAAAATAATTTTGTTTGCTCGAGATTTTTTTCGCCAGGAACAATTTTTTCTTCAAGTTTGTTGATTGGAATAGAATTTTTAACTTTTACGCAGGAAATTAAATAAGAATCTTCTTGTTCTTCGATATTTAAAAGTACAATTTCAAGTTTGTACCATTTACTTTTTGCATAACGTAAAGCAGAAACTAATTTATAAGAAATTGCCGCTCCAGAAATGTCTTTAAACGGATAACCAGAATCTTCGAGTTTTTGATCTAAAATGATTGCGGGTGAGGGTAGCTCTTCTGGCGGATTGTGATGATCTGTAACGATAACATCAATTCCTAATTCTGCAGCACGCTTTACTTCGTTAATATTTGAAATTCCACAATCGACTGTAATTATAAGAGAACCGTAGTTTTTTGAAAAATCTTCAACTGCTTGCATGGAAAGTCCGTAAGCGTCATCTCCTTGCGGAAGTCTAAAACTTACGTCCATTCCCATAGATTTTAAGCAGTCGTAAAGAACTGTTGTTGCTGTAACGCCGTCAACATCTCTGTCGCCAAAGATTAAAACTTTTTCATTTTCTTCTTGTGCTTCAAGAATTCTGTCAACGGCGTCTTCCATTGATTTAAAACAGAACGGACTGTGCTGGAACCTTAAATCGTCCTCTAAATAGAAAAGAATATCTTTGCCTTGCGTAATATTCCTTCTAATAAAAATGCTTGCCGTAAGGGCATCAATTCCATATTTTTTTTGTAACAACTCAACTTCATTTTTAGAAACGATTTTTTTATTCCAGACCGACACTTATTTTATTTCCTTTAGAATTAACTTTGATGATTCAAATTTTTGTGAACTGTATGATAC
>CAZLXK010000210.1:0-4777 GCA_964563305.1 uncultured Treponema sp. | reverse complement strand
AAAATTTATCACGTGTTTTTTCACGCTCTTCTTTATCTCGAAGTTCGTTTGCTTCAACTGTTTTTTTTAGCCTGCCATATTCGACAGATAATCTAAAAACACTCCCAAGTATTCCAAAGATAAAACCTGCTATTGTTATGCTTATTGAAATTATTGTTACTGCGTTCATTTTTGAGCCTCCGCCATTAAGTCCATAATTTCAACAATGCAATGTGCATTATTTTTTTCATAATAATTATTGACTTCAATTTTTCTTACAATCGTCCAATTATCATCTTCAATTATTTTTACATCTTTTAGTAAATCCAAAATTGAAGTTATTTGATTATCGCTATCTCTTTTTTGTAAAGTTTCGTGAATAAATGTAAACTTTATAAATAAAATTCCACTCAATGCACTTTCTGGACGTGCTTGTTTCAAAAGTTCAAACATTTTTTCATTGTGCCAAGCGTAAAACTTTTCACTCGAAATTAAACGTCCGTTTCTTGTTAGTCTTTTTGAATTTTTTTTAGACGGCGTTTCGCCCCGCAAAATAAATTTATATGTTTTCATTTCAATTTATATAGTCAAATTATCCATTGCCCATTAAAGATTTTAAGAAGTCGTTTGTGTCTTTTTCTTTTGGTTTTATTTTGATTTTTGCTCTTGCTTCTGGTGTTACGCCGAACTTCATCATTATTTTGTTAAACTTGTCCATTTTTTGATTATATTCATCAAGTAAATTAACTTCTTTGAACTTGTTTAAAGTTGCTAAATAATCACCAAAACCTACATTTTTAACTTTTTCAAGGCAATCTTGAGCAATCGCGTAATTTGTAAAAGCGTCTGTTAGAATTTCTAAATCCACGATCGTAATAAGTCCAGCGTCTAAAAGTGGCGGAATTATTTCTTGCCATTTTTCTTTGGCTTTTTGATTTAAGGTTACGGGGCAATCTAAAGTTTCTAAAGCGTCAAGCGTTACGCCTCTGTTTTCGTGTCTGTCTTTTCTATAAGTGCCGTCTTTTTTGTGTTCTTCAGTTGATTTAATTGGTCTGCCCATTTTTTTTTAATATTCTCCGTTTGCGTATGGATTATTATATTTATAACATTCTGGATCGCCTAAACTTGCCTTTGTCGCATCGTAAGAACGAACTTCAAAATCTTTCCATAACATAACGATTCCAGAGCCGTTTTTTTCTTCTCCAATATAATTTTGTTTCGTGTATTTCCACAAATTATCATCGCCTTGTTTTTCTTTTGCGCATTTTTGGCAATATCCGTTTTTGTAAGAATATTTTTTATATAAATCACCACTCCAAAAATAACGCTCGTAAACTTCCTTATAAGGTTTTAATTCTTCTTTACATTTTCTACAGTGCTTAGGCTCGATTAAATGAAAACTTTCTGCAATCCATTTTCCTTTTTCTGTTTTAATTGGATTTTCTATAAAACTGTCGGTATTTTGATTATTTAATTTTGCTCTTATAAAATCGTCTATTTCTTGCATTGAATGAGTAGTTTCAAAATAAAAGTCTATTGTCAAAAAATCCATTTTTTCGCCACCTAAAAATCAAAATTTGTTTGTTTAATAAGATTTTTATCAATCCATTCTTTTAATTTTTTAGCGTTTACAATGGACGTGTTTTTTTTGCAGTAATTAAAAGCCACATCAATATCTTGCTTGCCGTCAATAGTCATTATTGCAAAACGTTCAAAAACGCTTTCATAATCATATAAATAAGGCTCTTTCATTACTTTATATAGTCAAATTAGGTAGGAAATAAAAAAGCCTTGAATAGCGGTTATTCAAGGCTTTGACTGTTGTAAAAACTCTAGGATGGATTTGTGGTAAATATTTTTTTTCAAGGATTGATTTTATTATACAATAAAATGCAATAAATAAAAGTTGTTTTCTGCTACATTTTGCTTAATTTCTGCTACATTTTTTAAGATTTTAATGCACATTCAACCATAAACTTTGATAAACTCAAACCCGCGTTTTTTGCTTTTTCGCGGATTATTTTTTCTTCGCTCGGCTGACAACTTACTTGAAATCTTACGCGCCCAGTTTCTATTTTTTTTCTGCCACCGCCGTGATATCCATAACCTACATATTTCTTTTCAGTGTTTTTTATTTCTTCGTTTTCCATTTTTACACTCCAAATATTTTAATTAAAATAAAAACTGTAAGTCCTGTTATAAGTCCGCCAATAAGAAATCTTACAATTTCCAAAATTATTTTTTTTGTTTTAGTTGACATATTCGCCTCCTAAGAAGTAAAGTATGAAATATAAGGTTAAGCCTTAGTTTCGTTTAAGACTTAACCTTGCTCCTTTTTCGGTTTATATATGTTTACAAATTACGTAAACAATAACGCCGACAAGGATTTGTTCGATGACCCTAAGAAATTCCCTTAAAACTTTTTTTAGGGTCTTTTTTGTCTTTTCTTTCATACCTACTCCCTTATTAAGATTTGTTTTACAGCAAAACTTGCTGATAGTTATAAGATATATTATTTATTGTGTTCTGTCAAGACTTTTACAAATGTTTTTTTATAAATTGACTATTATTTATATGGGAAACTTCAATATCATTGAGAAAAAAAACGATAATAAAGATATGAATAGCGTTTTTTATGATTTAGTTAGGATTTTAAAGTTTGTTGAAAAACAATTAGACAAAGAAATTTTTGATTATGAAAAATTCAATTCAAACCATTTCGGAATAAGTGAAAATCGTTTTGCTAAACTTTTACAATTACTTGAAAATGAAAAACTTATTTCTGGCATTGAAGTCCGCGATTATGGTGAAAAAGATGAGACTTGCGGGGCGAATTATAAAAGATACGCTATTATTGCTGATAGTCCTACAATTACAATTAGCGGCTTAAAATTTATTGCTGAAAATAGTTTACTTTCTCAAACATTTAATACAATCAAAAACATAAAAGATATTGTAAAATAAATCAAAAAACCGCGTCATCAATATTAAATTCTTTTTGATTTTGTTCATCGGCTAAAGCAATTTCAAGTCGGTTATTTGCCATTATTGAAGTTATAACGCCGTCAATTCTTTTGCTTTGTTTGTTTGCGTCTGGCTTAATTGGTTTTATATTTCCGTTAGCGTCCGCTTTTATTACGCAACAACTAACCATCCATTCCATAACTGGATTATTGTCAATTAAATTGCCACTTGCGATTAACTGCTCCCAAGACTTTGACGGCTCGCTCATTCCTACAATTCCTTGATTAAATTCAACACACGTAAAAGTATCGCTTAAATCTTGAATTAAATGTGCCGCTAAGTTTCTATCGTAAGCGATTTCTTGAACTTCATATTTTTGAGCGTCATCAATTATTTTCTTAAACATAAATGAATAATCTACAGTTTCGCCCGGTGTTGCAAAAATAAATCCGTCTTTTATCCATTGTCTAAATAAATAACTATCTCTTTTCATTTTTACATCAATTTGTGCTTCTGGAATGAAAAAATAATGCTTTGCATAACGTTTTCCGTTTTCAAGTGCAAAATACCAAGTAAAAGCAGTTATATCTAATCTTTTAGATAAGTCAATTCCGCCCCAACATCTTAAACCTTTTAATTTTTCTTCGTTAAATCGTTTTTTACATTTTGCCCAGCGATTTGAAGTTATCCAAACGTCTGCAACATTTAACCATTCATTTAAGTTTTTTGTTCTAAAAGCATTTTCCGCACTTGATGATTGTAACGCCTCATTATAAGCCGTTCGCATACTGTCCATTTCTACAGAAACGCCAAGATTAGGATTTGCCTTATACCAGTTTTTTTCATTTTGCCAATCGTCTTTTTTTTCGATTTCACAAATAAAAGCAAAAACTTCTTCATTCTCATAACCGCGAACTTTATTTAACATTTTTTTGCAACGTTCATATTCTTCATAACAAGGCACGTTTCTATCATTACCCGCAGTTGTAATTATAAACATTAAAGGTTGCGTTCTTGCTCTCATTCCAGTTTCGATTACTTCGTAAAGTTCGCGCGTTTTATGTGCGTGGAACTCGTCTATGATTGCACAACTAGGATTTAAGCCGTCAAGCGTGTTTGAATCACTTGCTAAAGGTCTCATAAATCCGTCTGCACAAATTAAAGAATGTGCCATAGGTTTAATGTATTTTCTTAAATCGGCTGAATATTGAACTGTTTTTTTTGCCGCGTCAAAACAAATTCTTGATTGGTCTTTTTTGGTTGCCGCACTATAAACTTCTGCTCCGTTTTCTGTGAGTAGATCATAAAGTGCAAATCCTGCGGCTAAAAATGTTTTTCCATTTTTTCGTGCAATTTGAATGTAGGCTTTGCGGAATCGTCTTAAATGATTGTCTTTTCTTCTCCAGCCGTAAATTGACGCGATAATAAATTGTTGCCAAGCCTCAGGTTTTAATTTTTGCCCCGCAAGTTTGCCTTTTGTATGAACTAATTGGTGAAAAAATACAATCGCATTTTGTGCTTTTTGGTGGTTAAAATAATAAGGAAAACTTCCTTTTTCTGATTTTTCTATATCTTCAATATGTCTTTTAACTGCAAGTTTTAACGCTTTGCAAGTAGGAATTTTATTTGTTATTACGTCATTTATATATTCAAGATAAGTAAAATCATTTTGCATTTTTTTTTCATTTTGTTTTAAGATATTTCTACTTTATATAGTCAAAAAAAATAAGCCTTGATTTATTTTTCAAGGCTTTTAACAAGTAAATAAAACACTTTTCTTTTTACATAAAAATAGTTTCGTCTAATAAGTCTTTTACTTCTTTTTTGGTGTAGG
>CAZLXK010000209.1:0-4798 GCA_964563305.1 uncultured Treponema sp. | reverse complement strand
TTTTGCTTTTATATTCTTTTCCGGTCATAAGATATTCCACAGAAACTCCGAGCGCACCGGCAATTTTGAGAGCGTTCGCCGCACTTGGCTCCTGCGGATTTGTCATAAGATAGTGGTCGATTGTGCGCTTGTTCACGCCGGACTTTTCGGCAAGTTCTCTCGTTGTGATTCCTTGATATGACATTTCATCTTTTAAGAATTCCCTGAAAGCCATAACACCAAAATGACTGATGACAATTATCCTTGTTTTTTATCACTTTTGTCTTATAATTGTATTTAATGGACAAGTGTAATGAGAAATAGTTTTGTTGCAGATGTCTTATAGAGGAGATTTTTCGGATGTTTTCATCTGATAAAGAAAGACAATTTTTCTGTGATTGGTATTATCGTGCGCAGTTAGATGAAAATTACGATGCTGACAGACAATTCTTTTATTTTTATGCGTTATTTGACCATCTTTTTAAGTCATATGCGCAAGAGCATGAAAAAATTCTCAAAGAACAAGGTCTGAAATTTGATGGAAGCGAAAAGAGCAAGATGAAATATTATCTTTATAATACTTTGTATCTTGAACCAGGGCGTTCAGCTTTCGAAACATTCAATCCAATTGCGTCTTTGAAAAATGCCAAGCAAACACAAATTATTGAAAAAATAAAGATTCCAGATTCGGATACTGAGGATTTTAAGTTACCTGAATTTTCTGTGATTGAAAAAGTTTTCGAAGAAATTTATTAAATCCGCTGCAATTTGTTTCATGGAGAAGCTGATTTGTCTGACTTGAAAAACAATAAAATTATAGATGAAGCAAATATTGTTTTAAAAGATTTTCTTGACAGAATTTTTACAGCAAAGCTTTCAAATAAAAAAAATACCTCAGAGGAGAATAGTTTATGAAAAAATCAGTTTAGGAGCAGATGTGAGCGTCGCTCTTGTTCCACAATGCATTTCTGGAGCAAGCACTGATTCTGTTGTAATCAATTAATTCTTTGCAAGCAAAAATTCGTATAAAACTACAACTTACAATTTGTACAAACAATGCAAAGAACTGATTCCATAAACAAATTCATAGCGTAGCGGGGATTTTCGTATTACGACTATCAGGAAGTAAAAATTATATGGAAACATAGGAAGTTCTTGTTTTGAATCAAGCGGAAATGCAGAAGTTTTTAACTGATTCAAAAATATTCACAAAAGTAACAGTCTGAACGAAATAAAAGTCGCCCAAAAAGCGACCAAAATTCAAAAACAATTTGATTAGAATAAACTAGAGGAGGTGAAATTTATGTTTTGCAAATATTGCGGCGCAGAACTGGCTGATGGAGCGGCTTTTTGTACTAAGTGCGGCAAGCAGCTAAAAGAAGAAAACCAAGAACAAGAAAAAACAGCTCAGATTGAAACTGGAGCACAAAAAAAGACCAAGATAAATAAATCAAAACCAAAAAAGAATATTGCAAAATCAATTTTATCGCTTATTGGAATTTTACTCTTGGTCGCAGGAGGCATTGTTGGAGAAAAAGCGTATAAAGCTTCTAAAATTGAAAAATACAAGAGCAATATGTTTAAGGTTTACGTGGAATCTGAGAACAGATTTAATGATGCCGTTCATGCTTACAATGCAAATAATACTTCTAAGAATGCAGAAAGAGCAGACTTACTTGGGCTTGATATGTTGGATTCCTATCTTGATTATTATGAAGGAATGGTTTCTGTTCAGGGAAAGGCTGATTATTCAAAATTTAATGTTTTCATAAACAAATTGATTGGAGCTGTGTTTTCATGGACTGATGATTCAAATAAATCTTCTAAAGGCAACTATTTTCTTGGTAAATATTATGGCAATTATTACTATGCACAGGGAATTGGTGATTATTCCGATATGAATAGTTTTATGAATGATTCAATAGCTTTAGTTGAAGACAATCACAGAATTTCTGTCTCATATGGTATGAACGATTCCGAATTCAAATCCCACATGGAAAAAATCCGTAACCGATGGAATTCCATAAAGCAACTTCAATAAACGGAGGAACACAAATGTTTTGCGGATATTGCGGAAACAAATTAGAAGACGACGCGGCTTTTTGCCCGAAATGCGGAAAAAATATTTTTGAAAAAATCCCGCAGAACGAAATGAAATTCTGCATAAAATGCGGCGCGAAGTTTCAGAAAGATGCAATTTTCTGCGAGAAATGTGGATTAAAAAAGCAAGATTATTCAAAAAAGGAAAATGAGGAAAAGGAAAGAGAAATTAAAGAACAAGCACGTCAAAGCAAAAAAGATGTGCTAGTAGAAGCTATTTTTTTAATTTATTGTACTGTTGTTTGTGCTTTTTGCGTCTATCAGTGTTATTAAAAGAATTTTTATGAAAAAAAATTTCTCATTGCGGAAAAATCCAAAAACTAAAGAGGGAAAAATCATGTTTTGTAAATATTGCGGAACACAGCTTTCGGACGATGCGATTTTCTGCCCGAAATGCGGAAAAAGATTGAAATCTAATATTGAGCAAGAACAAAATCCACCTTTAGCAGGAAATGAAAAAACAGAATGTGATTTTGAATTAATGGAATTTGCAGATACTGGAAAATCAGAGCTTCCTGTCAATAAAATCACTGATGAGAAAGAGATAGAAATCAAACCGCCAGTTAATGAAGCAAATCAAGAAACACAACAATCAAATAATTCTGCTTTTGATGATGAAAAATTTTCTGTTAAAAACCTTTTTGCCGCTGTTTTCAAAAAACACTCTGCAAATGAACGCGACGAGATTTTCAAATCTGGATTGAACGACGATTTTGACAAAGTGAAAATTACGCCGGAAAGTTTTCGTCCGTGGTTTTATTCGCGCGTTTTCTTGGTTCTGCTCGCGGTTTTTGTGATTTTTGAAATCTGCCTTTTGAACTTTGGAAACTCGAACATTATGCCCGGCGTGATGATTATCGGCTCGATTATGATGCCGTTTGCAATTTTGACAATGTTTTTTGAGCTGAATCTTTACCGCGACATCAGCTTTTACAAAGTCATCGGAATTTTTCTTCTCGGCGGCGCGATTTCTTTGCTTTTCACGCTGATTTTGTATGCGCTGATTCCGACTTCTAACGATTTCAATTTTTTGAACGCATGCCTGATAAGCATAATTGAAGAAGTCGGCAAGGCTGCAATCGTGATAATTTTGCTCAAAAAGCATAAAAATCTGACAGTTCTGCAAGGAATTTTGATTGGAGGCGCGGTCGGCTGCGGATTTGCTGTTTTTGAAAGCGCAGGCTACGCGTTCAATATTTATCTTGACGCTCACGACTGGAACACGCGCGCGGATTTTGCGAACAACATGCTCGGATATTATCAGTACGGCTACGCGGATTCAATCGAGCAGATGAACTTGAACATTCTGCTTCGCTCAGTTTTGTCTTTCGGCGGACACACAGTTTGGGCGGCAATCACTGGCGCGGCGTTTGCAAAATCAAAGAAAATCAATTCTGACTTTCTAAAGCCGTTCGGAATTTGCGTTTTGCTCCACGCTTTGTGGGATACAGATTTGCCGCTGGCTTATTTGAAACTCGCGATTCTGAGCGTCATCGCCTGGCGGATGATAATCAAGATTCTTTCAAATTTTATTGAAGAAAATAAAAGCAAGTAACAATTACAAAAGGAGAACTCAAAATGTTTTGCGGATATTGCGGAAATCAATTAGATTCGGATGCGACGTTTTGCCCGAAATGCGGGAAAAATGTTTTCGAGAAAATCTCAAAAGATGATATGGAATTTTGCATTAAGTGCGGTGCAAAATTTGGAGAAGACGCTGTTTTCTGCGAAAAATGCGGATTTAAAAAGCAAGATTATTCACAAAAAGAGGAAATGAAAAAAAGGCAAGAAAAAAAACGAGTGGAAGAAGAAGAAATGAAACAAAAACGAGAGGAGGAAAAACAGGTAAATAAACAAATTATAAAAGGTTTTGTTATTATATTCCTCTTCATCGCTTTTTTTATTCTTATTCCTATAATATCGGAACTCGGATTTTAGTTTGACGGATTCTCCGCCACTTTCAGCTCCTCGTCGTCCAGCGCCATCTCTGCCAGCCTTGACGCATAAATGCTGTCGCCGGTCTGTTTTGTCTGATTTTGACCGAGCTGGCTCTCGAAAAACATTTCCTTTTGATTCTTGCTTTCCGCGCGTTTCTCGACGAGCGATTTCGCTGCGACAAGAATTTCGCTCGCTTCTCCTGCACGCACGTGCAAGGCCTGGGCAATCTCTGACTCAGGCGCGGCGGCGAGATTTTCGAGCGTGGTGAAAGTTTTGATTAAAATTTTCTCTCGCTTTTCGCCGACGTGCGGCAGCGTAATGAACGCGGAAACTGTGTTTTCTTTTGTGCGCAGGTTCTGGTTCCGGCTTGTCGCGAACCGGTGCGTTTCGTCGCGGACCCGCTGCAAAAGACGGAGCGCGTCGCTTCTTCGCGGCAGGCAGATTGGCTTTGACGCGTGCGGCCGCCAGATTTCCTCGTCGCGCTTTGCAAGTCCAGCGATTGGAATGTCCAAGTCAAGAGCCTTCAAGATTCCGTCAACCGCGTTCACTTGCCCGATTCCGCCGTCGATTAGAATCAGGTCGGGAAGCGGCTTTCCTTCGTTGGCAAGGCGGGAATAACGGCGGCTAGTCGCCTCGCGCATTGACGCAAAATCGTCGATTACGCCGTTTGTGGTTTTGAGCCGAAAATAGCGGTAATTTTTCTTGTCGGGATTTCCGTCCCAGAACGAAATGAGCGACGCGACCGGAAATTTTCCGCCGATATGCGCAATATCAAATCCCT
>CAZLXK010000208.1:0-4816 GCA_964563305.1 uncultured Treponema sp. | reverse complement strand
AAAAAACTCCGCTTTTAATTTGTGGCGTTTCAGGTTCAAGAAGATACAACAACGGCGAATGTCAATACACAGATTTTCAAATGAAAATGCAACTTCTAAAAATGGCACCTTCTTTAATTTGGAACAAAATCCGCTACGGACGTTATTGCGACATTTTTTTAACGCACGCTTCTCCGCGACACATTCACGACAAAGAAGATCCTTGCCACGTAGGATTTGAAAGTTTTAATTGGTTCATCAAAAAATTTGAACCTTCAATTTTAATTCACGGACACATTCATCTTTACGATTTACAAGAAACACGTTCCACAATTTCAGGAAAAACAAACGTAATAAATTGTTACGCACATTTAATCATCGAATTTAATCAAGAAATTGACGACACAAAGTCAGCAAAATCAGTGAAATCAAAAAAATCAGAGAAATCAATAAAAACCAACAAAAGCGAGGACAAAATTGAGCGACACGTTTATATCAACACAAGTCGATGACGATTTTAGTAAAGCACGAAACAAAGCGCTCTTTAACGAACTTCAGCATTTATTAAATCCAGAAGAAACAACATTAATTTCTTTTACAGACATAAAAAGTCTCTTGCGCCCAAAAAATGAAGTTTATTTAGGAATGCAAGTAATTCCAATCAAACTGATTGTAGGAAGTGAAGGTCGCTACAAAGATTTTGACAATCATTTTTTTCCAAAAAGCAATTTCTTGCGCCAAAGATGGGAAAAAGTTGACATGGCACATTACGAAGATGTAGTGCTTCCACCAATTACAGTTTACGAACTCGGCGGTTTATATTTTGTTCGCGACGGAAATCACAGAGTTTCGGTTGCAAAAATGAAAGGAATTGAATTTATTGACGCTGATGTAATAAGTCTTCAAAGTGAAATAAAACTTAAACCAGGCACAACTAAAGAAGAAATGGTTAAGCAAGTAATCGCTTACGAAAAAAGAGTTTTTTATAACGAAACAAATTTTGGCGACATTACAGATTATTGGATGTTAGATTTTACAAGTCCAGGTCAATACGACGTAATTTACAATCACATTTTGATTCACAAATATTACATTAATATGGACAAAAAAGATGAAATTCCTTTAGCCGACGCAATTTTGTCTTGGTTTAACAACGTTTATATGCCAGTAATTCAAGCAATCGACAAATATAAAATTTTAAAGCATTTCAAAAAACGCACAAAGTCAGATCTTTACGTTTTTGTAATAAAATATTGGGACGAATTAAAGCAAAAGTTTGGGAATGATTTTTCACTCGACCAAGCCGCACAAAATTTCAAAAAATATAGTAAAAAGTCGCCAGTTTTAAGAACTTTCCGCAACTTAAAAGCAAAATATATTTTTAAAAAGCAAAATTCCGAAAGTTCCGATTCTCTAGATAAAAACAGCTAAAGTCATTCCATCTCTTTATTTTGGAGCAAATTCTTTAAGTAAAGGCTTTCCGCCGTTGCGCTGTCGCTCCATTCTCTGCAAAAATTCTCTCATTCTAAACTCTGCCTGTCGTCTACCTGTCGGCAGATAGGGCAAACAGGTTGTTGCAGAATCTGTCAATAAAAAAATCTAAACCGTCGCTTAAAAACCCAAACAAATTTTTGCAGAGAACGTGCCAAAGGCACGCGGCTACAATCCGACTAGTATTTTTTTATCGCCCAAAATTTATAGAGAAAACAAAAATCTTCTGTTCGTGGGCGGCTCGCAAGCGAGCCGCCCATTTCTGCAAGAAACTCTCAGTTCACGTCTAACGGCTGTGCATTGCTAAGTGGCGAGCGCTTTTACACAGAAGATCCTGAGAATTTTCGCGAAGAGAAAATTCTCGTAATTGACAGGATGTCAACATAAATCTCCAATATCTCCAGTTTTTTAATATTCAAAACTTGACGGTAAAATATTTCAATGTTAAAATATTTAAAACTAATTTAAAAGAAATTGGGAGTACAACATTAATGTTGAACGATTCTTATGCTTACATTCCTTTGTTTGCAAGTGCTACCGTTACTTTTGTAATTTTTATACTTTTATTCTTCATCAGAAAAAAAAATACCGCTAGAGTTAGTTTTGTAGCATTTATTTCGTCTTTTTTAATTTCATTAGGATTACTTTTAAGTGCTATAATAAATTTAAACGATACTTCTATTTCTCAATCAAATTCTCTGCTTTTACTAAGCGTTTTTATATTTATTGCAAGTTTGTTGGTGCTTCCTTATTGTATTATTTTAACAACTTTTGAACCTAAAAAAATCGAAAAGTTAGTTCCACCATCAGCAAACAAAAAAAATGTGGCAGAAGTTCCGCTTCAAACGACAATTCCTCAAAATCAAGAAAAAATCCAAATTACAGAAAATGATTCAAAAATTTTAAATATAAGCAAATCTTTTATTACAAAAGCAATTTCATCTTTTTCTAGCGAAAATGACTTAAATGAATTGTTTAAATACATCAACACAACAATCAAAAATGAAGTAAATGCTGACGGTGGAGCAATTCTTATGATTGATGATTTTGAAGACATTATCACCGTAAAATCTCTTGAAGGCGACTTTCCTCCTCCGTACAAACTTCCAAACGATATGCCACATAAGCCAGTTCGAGTTGCCACAAATTTTAAGTTTGCATCTTTTCCGCTTAGAGAAAATATTTTTGGTGAAGTTGCAACTGCCGGTAAAGGTGAACTTATTACAAAACCTGAATTAGACGACAGAATTTATCAAAATGGTCCAGAAGAATTTCTTGAATGTGGAAGTTACATTTTTATTCCAATGAAAACTGAAGACACAGTAATTGGACTTGTTGCACTTGCTAGAAAACGTACAAATCCAGTTTTTACACAAGATGATTATAATAGCGTAGAATCGCTTGCTGATTTTGCAACAGTTACTATAAAAACAGTTCTTGCCGTAAAAGATATTATTGAACACAATTCTATTGTAAAAGAAGCGGATATTGCTTCGAGAATTCAATCTTTGTTACATCCAACAAAACTTCCTGTAATTAGCGGAATTCAAATCGGTACACTTTGGAATCCATTAGAAGGCGTTTGTGGCGATTATTACGACATTATTCCTGCAAGAAAAGACAGAATTTCTTTTGTTATGAGCGATGTTGCTGGCAAAGGAATCAATTCTGTTACAATTATGGCAATGATGAGAGCAATGCTTCGTCTTGTAATAAACACAACGCAAAAAGCAAACACAATTCTTGAATGGGTAAATCACGGAATTGCTCAAGAAAGTTTTAGCACTGATCACTTTGCTTCCTGTGCTTTAATCAATTATAATCCGCAAAATCACATTGCAGAAATTTCAACTGGTGGCACAACTCCGGTTTATTATTACAATGTTGCTGATAATAGTTTTACAAAAATATCGCACGCGAGCGAACCTATTGGAGTTGATAAAAATTCAACTTATAAAAATATTTTGCAAGAGACAAAGCCTGGTGATATACTTATTACTTATACAGACGGTTTGATTGAAACTTTAAATGATAAAGGTCAACAATATACTAAAGAAAACCTTTTAAAACTTATTGCAAAAAATCATAATTCATCAAGTAAAGATATTGCAAACCTTGTAAAATCTGATATAAAGAACTTTAGTGCTGGAACACAACAACACGACGATCAGAGTTTACTTGTAATTAAATTTTGAAATTTACCAATAAGGAGAAACCTATGGAACTAAAAATAAGAAAAAATGGTGATGTTTACATTATTGATGTAAATGGTGAGATGGATCTTTATAATTCCTACAAATTAAAAGAACTCGTAATGAAAATGCTCGAAAAGAATGTTAAATCATTCATTATAAATCTTGAGCAAGTTGATTATATTGACTCGTCTGGAATTGGTGCACTTATTTATATTTGCTCAACAATCAAAAAGATGAATTTAAAACTTTACATTTCAAACATTCATGGTTCTGTAAAAAAAGTAATTGAACTTACAAAGTTAATGGGATATTTTCCTATTGCAAATAGTGTTGAAGAAGCATTATTGATGATTAACGAATAATTTGAATAAAATAAAATACTTTTCCTTAAAAAATTGATGTTTAATTTGAGGAAAATAAGAGGTAATTAAGGATGGAAGAAATAAAAGAACTTCGTGCTGATGGAAATGATCCATTATTTGATAAAACAAATATGCTTTATAAGGAATTTCCTTCAAATTTTAGACAGATTCGCTATTTTACACTTTTGATAGTTCAATCTGCTCCTCTTGAAATAAAAGAAATCAATCTTCTTGAGCAACAAATAAGTGAAGTCATTAAAAATGCTGTAAAACACGGCAATAACTGTGATATAAATAAAAAAGTTCACATTTGGTATTCATTTAGTGCAACTCATGCTCATCTTATTGTAGAAGATGAAGGCGAAGGTTTTAAAGATCTTGAAAAATGGAATGAATTTAACCGCAAAAGAATAGAATGTTTGCACAATTCAAATTTTGAAGAACTTGCAAATTATGTATCTTTTAGAACAAAAAAATCAGATGACCAAGACGGCGGAAATGCTCTTTTTGCTGCACTTGAATATTGGAATGGCGGTTTTGTTTACAATGATAAAAGAAATGGCGTTGCAATGCTTAAAAAATTCCAACAAAAACGTCAAGGCATTACTATTGATTCTGATTAGAATTAAACTAGAATTAAAATCAAAAAAATTTGACTAGAAAGTACAAAACTATTATATTAGTTATAAAGTTTCGGGGGTGTCTTAGTTTCGACGGTTGTGATTAAGATACTAACTGCATGTGGGAGTGAAGGTTCCCTAAACTGACAAAAAAATAACTGCAATTTTC
>CAZLXK010000207.1:0-4856 GCA_964563305.1 uncultured Treponema sp. | reverse complement strand
CCGAAAGTACATTTTTTGATATTTTTTGCTTTAAGAAGAGAGAATTAAGATGAAAAAAACATTTAAGACTTTAAGTTTAGTTTTTGCTGCAACAATTTCAATTTTTGCAGTTTCTTGTAAATCAACAAACATTCAGTTGCAAGAATATTCGCCAGTTATTTTAATGACAGTTTATTCAAATCCTGGAGTTCCTTGGTACGAAGAAATGAATGATAACAATTTTAAGGTTGAGCAAGAAGATGAAGGTTTTTTAACTGGATTTGTAAATCGGGCTTTGGACAGAAAAAATCCTGAAACGCTTACGGCTCAAACTAGAATTGACGAAGCATCACAAATCATTGCAAAAGTTTTAGAAAAAAATGGAATTTCAGTTTTAACGCCACAAAACACGCCGAATGCTTCTTGTTATGCAAAATCTGGAAAAAATTTTTTAGACACAATGAATAATGCTTTGCCAGCAAGCGGTTATGATGTTTTTGAATCTTACAGTCCAACTTTGATAAAAAAAACTTGCCTTGAAACTGGAGCAAAAAGTGCACTTTATGTTCATTTTAAGTTTCAGAAAATTAAACATTTGTATGGAGTTCGACCAGACGGAGTTCAAGCTCGCGTTGTAATGGAAGTTTTTGGAACTGATTCTCAAGGAAAGCGAATTATAAATAAAGATTACACAGTTCTTTCTTCGGAATTTGTGGATTTGCACAACAATAAATGGGATCGCGACAAACTTTGTTCTTATTTTGCGGATTGTGTTGAAAGTGCGATGAATCAGTTTGCACTTGATTTTGCTTACGGAGATTTTTTTTCGGATTTTGATTCTGATTCTGAAAATGCTGATTTAGAAAGTTCTGATTTAAGTGTTGGAAATTCTGAAAATGCAACTGAAAGTTCAGAAAGCGAAACTGTGAGTTTTAAACGCCAAGATTTTAAAGAAAATTTTAATGCTGAAGAAAAATAATTGTAAAAATGTAGTTTCGACGTTGCTCAACCACCGTAATCTTGCAGAAAAACTTAGCCCCGATTGTAGTGGCGAGCGATAGCGAGTTGTTACCAACCTAAAGGTTGCGAAGCAATGAAGTGAAAAACGGAACCACGAAAAGCGGGTTAGCACAAAAAAAACATGCTCCAAACTAACTTCTAACTCCTAAATTCTAAATCCTAATTCCTATTCCCAAAAATATATTCGCCCTTAAAATTATTTGGAGCATTTTCTTGTGAACAAAGTGCCGTAAAACTTATAGTTTGCATTTTTTCGAGCGAAGACGAATCTTTGCGACACTGATTTACAGCGTTAAAAACCTTGCCTTTGAAAATTCCATTCTTGCCAAAATCGATTATTATAGAATTTCCATCACTTTCCAAAGTAAAATGTCCTTTGTACGAACCTGAAATGTCGCCTTCTGGAGAAATTTTCACTTTTTTAGACAAAGTCGGGCTCGCGTCAACTGCGGCGTTTGAACTTCTTTGCGTTAAAATTAAATTGTATTCACCAGCGATTTCTTGCATTGTAAGCGGAACTAAATTTTCAGCAACGGAAACTTTGGCGACATCAGCGACGGCTTTTGCAACATCAGCGACAGTTCCGCTAGCGTCAGCGTAAGTTCCGCCAACTTTAGCGACGCTTTCATCATCATCAGTGGAAAATTCTGAATCAGAATAATATTCGTTCATATTCAAAATCGGGCAAGCATCTTGATTAAAAAACATTTGTCTTACTTGCAAAGTAAAAAGATGATTTTGCATATAAGAAGTTCTTGTGTGGCATGCAAAAAGAATATCGCCATTTTGATTTCTAAAAATCGACTGTCCGCCAGGAGATGTAAATCCGTAATCGTTTCCAAGTTGATACGCTCCAATTATTTTACTTCCGATTGCGTGATAACTTTGTGCCACATTTTCTGAATCAAAGCGCATATTTTTTCCACTTGCATCTAAAAAATCTTCATCCAAAGTTTTTGCTCGCCCAACTCCAACTCGATATTCTTTGTCCAAATATCCCATGCTAACAAAAGCGTAAAAATAATCATATTTACTTGAATAAATAATTTGTGCTCCTTCATAAGCCGCACCGCTTCCGCCAACAATCAGTTTTCCTGAATTATTTGGAAGAGAATCTAGCGGAGAATCCATTATGTCGCCAATTTTATATTCTTCGCCGTTAAAACTTGATTTTCCGTTTACGCTAGCAACTGGCTTAAAAGTTTTTGAATCAACATAAACTAAAGCAATTCCGCCTTTCCAACTTCCGTAAGTGATTGCGTAGCATTTTGTTCCGTTTACATCAAAAATTTTTGGCTTTCCTAAATCAATGTCGTAAATAATTTCTGGATCGATTGCTCCAAATCCGTTTAACCAAGATTTATTCGCTGAATTGAAAGAATTTTTGTATCCGATTTGTGAATTTTGCGGATTTTGATTTGTCCACACGTAGCGAACTAAAGTTGACTGTTTGTAAGTTTCGCTGTCGAAATCGCTTGCTGGAATAAAAGGTCCAGTTGGACTTTCTGAAATTGCGAGCGTAATAATTGCCGCTGGATGCAAAGAAGAATCGCTTGTTAAGCAGTCAGTAATTATTCCGTGAAACATAAAATACTTTCCGTCTTGCTTAATAACTGTTGGCGCCCAAGAATTTGGAGAAGCACTTGGCATATAAGCGAAAGTTCCGTAAGACAAGCCTTCGTTTGTTTCGTAACCAACCCATTTTAGAAAATCATTGTCCCAGTGCATATGTCGATAGCGAAGCGAAATGTCTTTTGGATTCCAAAGCGGAGAATTTGCGTGTTTTGTCCAGTGAACCAAATCTTTTGAAGAGCGAAGTTCCACGCCACTCGCCCAACCTGTTGAATAAACGTAATAAGTTCCGTCGTCGTCTTGAAAGATTTTTGGATCGTGGCAACCCCAACTTGCTGTGGAGGCAGAACTGTATTTTCGCATAAAAAAGTTTGAATCTTCGCCGTCAAGTGCGTTTTTTCCATATTCTTGGATTTTTGATGATAATTCGCGAGGTTTTATACTTTGATTTATAAATTCGCCTTTCATAAGTTTTGGGGAATTTTTTTCTACGGCTGATTTTACTGATTTTTCAGTTGATTTTGTGGATTTTGCGTTTAGTGAAAATGCTAAAAAACAGCAAATTAAAATGAAACTTATTTGTTTTTTCATATTTTCTCCGATTTCTGTTGACATCCTGTCAATTACGAGAATTTTTTGAAACCTTGTTTCAAAAAATTCTCAGGGTCTTTACAGTTTTACGCCGACATCCCTGTCGGCATCTCCTACTACGGCGACATGCTCGGGAAAGTGCAGCGAAGCATCAAGCAAACTTCGTTGCAAGTTCCGTGTCGCCATCTTCTGTTTGACTAGAAATTTTCAAGTAACTGACGGTTTTCGCAAGCAACTGGCGGTTTTTGCAATCATCTGGCAGTTCTCGTCGGCGACTGACGCTTTACGCAAGCAACTGGCGGTTCTCGTCGGCAACTGACGCTTTACGCGAGCGACTGGCACTTCTCGCAGAAAGACAGAAGACTTAGCCCGCCGTGTTCTTGACCTCCTGTCAATAACGAGAATTTTCGCTTTGCGAAAATTCTCAAAGTCTTATGGCATTTACGCCGACATCCGTGTCGCCATCTTCTGCAAGAAAATTCGGAAGGGCGGTTTTGTTTAAGAAAAACTCTTAGCACAAAAAATTTACGCTAGAACAAAAAACTCGCTCCATAGTTCGACTATGCTCACTAAACAAAATAAATTACATAAAAACAGGAAATCCCTTGTCGTCGTAGCGAATGCGTTTAACCCAACAATGCCTATTCGGATCATAAAGTGCAAAAGCCAAATCAACTTCAGCGTAAGGTCGAGCGTGATAAATCAAATAATCAGTTTTGCCATCGCGACTTGTAGTAAAAGAATTATGCCCCGGACCAAAAATTCCAGCCTTTTCGTCAGTCACCAAAACTGGCTCTTTCAACTTTGTCCAAGATTCCGCCTTTGTTAAGTTAGCACCATCTTCTGCAACCAACATTCCCATGCAATAAGTTGCGTCTGTTGCACTAGCAGAAAATGTAAGAAAAACTTTGCCGTTTCGCTGCAAAACCGCAGGACCTTCGTTAACCTTAAATCCGCGACATTCCCAGTCAAACTCAGGGAAAGTCAAAAGTGTTTGCGGAAGTTTCAATTTTATAGGACTTTCCATTTCAGCAATAAAAAGTGCCGAATTTTCATCTCGAGTTTGTCGTTTTTGAGCCCAAACTGCGTACCATTTATTGTGATTTTCAAAAACTGTGCAGTCAAGCATAAAACTGTCCCACTCAGCTTCTAAAATTCCCTTTTCTTCCCAAGTGCCACAAAAAGGATCGCTTGAAGTATTTTCCAAAACCCAAGTTCTAATCCACCAAGGATCTTCCGCACGCCCCGCAGCAAAATAAATGTACCATTTGCCGTTAATAAAATGTAATTCTGGTGCCCAAATGTGCCAACTCATCGGACCAGATGCGTGTTTTCGCCAAATTGTCAGCGGTTTTGCTTCAGCCAAACCTTTAACGCTCCAAGCTCGTCGCAATTCAATTCGGTCATATTCTGGAGTTGAATAAGTAAAGTAATAGTATCCGTCGCTATGATAATAAACATAAGGGTCTGCAGTTTGTCTAACGAGGGGTATACGTTCATCTTCTTGCGTAATGTCAGTAATGTTTGCCATTTTTTAGAAATCTCCTATTTTAAGTTTTATTTTTTGCTTGCTAAGCCTAGTTGAACTTTTTTTTCTATGGAGCATATTTAAAAATTTACACTTAACGCGTCATTGCGAAACTAAAAGTTAAAGCAATTAACTTTCAGTTAAAAAATAAAGTGCCACTTATTGC
>CAZLXK010000206.1:0-4863 GCA_964563305.1 uncultured Treponema sp. | reverse complement strand
AAAATGGATTTTGCGTAAAGCGTTTGAAGATATGCTTCCGGAAAATATTTGCTGGAGGCAAAAAGAACAATTCAGCGATGGCGTTGGCTACAACTGGATTGACACTTTGAAAAAGATTACGGAAGAAAAAATCAGCGATGCAGAATTTTCTCGTCGCGAAAATAGATTCCCGATTAATCCGCCAAAAACAAAAGAAGAATATTACTACCGCGAAATTTATTCAAAACTTTTTCCAAGCGACAGTGCTGCAAAAGTTGTTCCGCAAGAAGCAGGCGTTGCGTGTTCTACAGCAAAAGCTCTTGAATGGGACGCAGCCTGGAAAAATATGGACGAACCTTCTGGTCGAGCAATTTCTGGAGTGCATGACAAAGCGTATAAATAAAAAATAAGCAAGAAATTGTCTAATAAGTTCAGCGAGTAAATTTCAACAACCTTTTAATCAAGTTCTTGCTTAAAATTAAAATTAAAAATGTAAAAAATTATGTCAGAAATTTCTATTGTTCTAAAAAAAATAAAAGGAACGCAAGTTTTTAATATATTACATGAAATTGAAAAATCTTATAAAAAATTACAAATTGAACAAAAGAAATGGTATAAAAAGTCAAAATTTCTTTGTCCAAAAGCGTGTGGAACGTGTTGTCATAACTTTGAACCTGATATTTCAGAAAGCGAAGCCTTATATATGGCAGCTTGGCTTGTTGAAAATCAATATGAAAATGCTTTAAAAATCAGCAAAAATATTTTTCCGTATCAAAATGGTGTAACTTGTCCATTTTTTGATTTTAATAATTCGCAGCATTGTTCAATTTATGGTGGCCGAGCGTACATTTGTAGATTATTTGGAGCAAGTTGTTCACTTTCAAAAGATCATAAAAAAGTTTGGAAACCTTGCAAATTTATTCCGTCAGAAACATTAAAAAACTTCAACAAAACTTTAGAACACAAACAATACGACGAAGAACAGGCAAAGAAAATTTTAAAAGTTTTGCCTCCAGTTATGAGTGAAGTTATGGCACAAGCGTTAAGTTTTACGCCAGACAATGAAGAAACAGTTTTAATTAGGAATATTTTACCCAAAACAATAAACAAAGTACTTTGGTTAATAAATATGAATGAAAATTCTAAAAATTTCTAATCAGACAAATTAATTTTTATTCCTCGTTTTTCTAATAAGTCAGGATGTTCAAGATAAAATTTTTTCTGTTCTTTTTCAAATTCTTTTCTTTGATTTATTAATTCAAGATTAATTTTTGCAATTTTTTTATAAAGGTCAAAAAAAGAAATCGCTTCATTACTTTGATTTTGAAACTGAGATTTTACAAAGTTTTTATTATCATAATGCCATTTTTCTTCATCTTGTGCTGTCCAACCACTTATTTGAGATTTTGCTAAAGTTCTTAATTTTGTGATTTTTGCAATTTCAAACCATTTTTTTTCAAAGAAAGATTCTAATACAAGTCTAAAAGATTTGTCGCTTGAAGGAAATTTACAATAAAAAGTTTTAGAAAATTCTTGTGATAAAATTTCTTCTGAACTTTGATTTGAAATAATTTCGTCTTTTAAGATTTTATTTGAAAAACCTAATGTTTGCTTATTTGACAAAAATTCTTTAAAACTATCAGATTTAAAAAATGAAGAAAAATCAATGTCGTCAAAAAATTCATATTTATATTGAGAGCCAAACATTCCTTGACTTAATGATTCACGTTTTCTTAAATTTGTAATTGGAAAAATAAATGCTTGTGTTAAATGCAAATTTTCTGGCAAAACTGAATTAAAAACTTTTACAAATTCTTTTTCATCAAAATTCTCATAAAGCAAACAAGAAGCAATTTCTTCTTCAGAAGGAATTCCTAAAGTCATTGCACTCGCAAATTCAAGTCGTGGCAAAGGATTAAATCCAACTGTAAAAACGATTGGTAGTTTACTTCGCAAAATTGCTTTGTGGAAAATTTCAACTTGCGAAAGGTATGAAATAAATTCTGCACCATTTTTTCTCGAAAACTTAAAAATAACGCGATAAAGAATCGGAATATTACATTCTGGATAAGCTTTATGAAGTTTTATTGTCGAGTTTTTTATACTAGTTAAAGCAGATTCTATTTTATCTTTAGAATAAACTTCAATATTATTTTTAGAATTACAAACTCCGCAATTATGTTTACAGTTGTGCTCGCAAATTTTAGTAAGTTCATGCTTTTTTGATTTTTCAAATTCTCTCTTATAAAAATTTTTTGAAGGTCCTAAACTTACTTTTCCCCACGGAAGTTCTTCGTCTAAAGACCAATCTTTATAAATCCAATCTTTTACATTCCATGACGCTTCTTCAAAGGCTTCATTCCAAAAAGTCATATTTGTTTTTAGATAATCGTCCCAAGAATCAAAACGAGCACCTTTTTTATATACATTGTAAATAATTTCGCTACAACGTTTATCGCCACGACTTAAAAGTCCTTCAATTATTGGAGCATCATAATTTGAATGTCCAATTTTAAATTTTCCTCGTGGAAGATTTTTGTAAAGATAATCAATTTTTCGACGAGCGTCTTCACTAGAAATCTGCTTTACCCACTGATAAGGCGTATGCGGTTTAGGAACAAAGACTCCAACATTTACATTGCATTGAATTTTTGTTTTTGATTGAAGATCCAAAAGAAAATTTACAATAGTTTCTTCTTCGTTTACATCAACAGGAAGTCCAATCATAAAATAAAATTTTGCACTGCTCCAACCTCGCAATTTTGCTTCTTTTATAATTTCTACAAGATGTTGAGCATAAACTTCTTTATTCAAACTTAATTGTGCCATTTCATCTGGAGTTTCTACAGCAAACGTTAAACCACTTTTTCTAACTCGATTAAGTTTTTCAAGAATATCCAAAGACATACTGTTTACTTTTAAGCTTGGAAGTTGAAAAGAAACATTGTAACCTTTATATCGTTCGTTTAAAATATCTAATAAATTTCCTACGTTTGGAAAATCGGCACTACTTAAAGAGTTTAAACTAATTTCTCTATATCCAGCATCAAAAACAAGATGATCTATTTCTTCAATAATTAAATTCAAATTTTTGACACGCATTGGCCTATAATAAATTCCAGCGTGACAAAATCTGCAACCATTTGGGCAACCTCGCATAATTTCCACAACGCCGTGATCTTGAATTGGCTTAGAAGATGTTAGCGGAAACCAATCAGGAACAGAAGGAACAAGCCCAAAGTTATTTTGAACATGCCGATATGAAATTTTACTTTGATTTGGAGTCCACATAAAAGGTTTTGTTTTTATATAATCAAGTAATTCTTTCCTTGAACTTCCATTTTTTTTCATAAGAGCTAAATCTTCTACAAGTTCAAATAAAGCATTTTCTGCTTCGCCAATCATAATTGCATCAAAAAAAAGTGAAAAAGGTGCAGGATTTGTAACTCCACAACCGCCAGCAATAACAATCGGTTCATTTTCTGAACGCTGATCTGCAAGAATTGATATGTGCCCATCTTCTAGCATTGCCAAAACTTCAGTTGCACCTAATTCATAACCTATTGAAAAACTTAAAATATCAAGTTCATTTAAAGGTATTCCAGTTTCAAGTGTATAAAGCGGAACATTTTTTTTCTTTAATAAATTTTCGAAATCAAGATCTGGTGCAAAAACTCTTTCGCAACGAATATTTTTAGATTTATTTAATGCGTTATAAATTATTTTTATAGCAAGATTTGACATTGCAATTTCGTATAAGTCAGGAAAAGCAATTCCAAAATTAAAAAGCTCTTCATTAGTATGTTCTTTTTTGATTATTCCATATTCTCCACCCAAATATCTTGAAGGAGATTGAACTGTATTTAATTCTTGAGCAAAAATTTCTAAAGGATTTACAAGATTCATACAATATTTCCAACAGAAAAATCAAGTCGGCGATTTTCTACACTCATAACAAATCCCATAGCAATAAAATCTGTAATTAACGAAGATCCTCCATAAGAAAGAAAAGGCAAAGGAATTCCAGTTATTGGCATTAAACCTATAACCATTCCAACGTTAACAATAAAATGAAAAAATAACATTCCTAAAATTCCTGCACAAATATAAGTCCCAAAAGTGCTATTAGTTTGTTTTATAATATAAATTATTCTGATAAACAAAATTAAAAATAATGCAAACAAAATCATTCCGCCTACAAATCCCATTTCTTCTGCATAAATACTAAAAATAAAATCTGTACTTTGCTCAGGCGTAAACCTTAAATGACTTTGCGGACCTTTTAAAAATCCTCGTCCCCATAAACTTCCTGAACCAACGGCTGTTTCTGATTGAATAATATGCCAACCAAATCCTTTCGGATCAACTTGCGGATTTACAAAAACAACCAGTCGCATTATTTGATATTCCATTAAAACTTTTCTTAAGCCAACAGAAGAAATCAAAGCAAAAGTAAAAATTCCAAAAACACAAGTAATCCAATAATAATATTTTTTCTTGAACAACAAATATCCAATAAGTCCAACTAAAGTAACCGTCAAAGAAGCAACAGTAACAAATAAAAGAATTTTTGTATTTGTAAAAATGTGAATGAGCGGAATATTTGTTCTTAAAACCTTAGTTTCAATAACCGGCAAAACTGTAAATAAAATTGCAAAAACTCCATAAGACAAGGCAAACAAAATATATTTTAAGGGAATATCTGCAACAAAACACATAAAGAAAAAAATCGGAAGATAAACGCTTGCCGTTCCTAAATCAGGTTGTAAAAAAATTAAAAGAAGTGGCAAAAGCATTATTATAATTGCAATAAGAAATCTTTTTATTTGTTTTTGTGATTTTGATTTTTCTAATTATTTTGCTAAAAATAAAATGTATACAATT
>CAZLXK010000205.1:0-4888 GCA_964563305.1 uncultured Treponema sp. | reverse complement strand
GATTTATGTGGCCAGGATATGGCGACAATAGCCGTGTTCTTGCTTGGATTTTTGATCGTTGCGACGGAAAAGACAACTTTGTTGACACTCCAATCGGTTATATGCCAAAAGAAGGTGCAATCAACACAGACGGTCTTGCAGATTACTACAAAAAGACTTTGCCAGAAATCACAAAGGTTGATGTTGAAGGTTGGAAAAAAGAAGTTAAAGACGTTCGCGAAAATCACTATCCAAAATTCGGCAAACATCTTCCAAAAGAACTTTGGGCAATTCTTGACGATTTGGAAAGCCGCTTAAACAAAGCGTAAAAAAATTATTGGTGGTTCGACAAACTCAACCGCCACATAAAAAAAACTCCTGTTAGCAAAAACTAGCGGGAGTTTTTCTTTTTTAAGTTTTAACTTTGCAAAATAAAATCTGCTCAGCGTAAATCTTCAAAAATATCTTTAATTTCGTAAGCGAAAGAATATAAATCATTAAAAAGCATTTGATTTTTTGACGCACCATCAGCAAACAAACTTAAAGATTCTTTATCTTTGTCTTGCGAGATTTGAATATTTTTAATAATTTTGCTCATATCCTGAACATTTTGGGCAATCCTCATACTAATTTTTTCAACATTAGAATTATTTGCTCCGTTCAAAGTGCGAACTTCTTTAAATTTTTCCACAGTAGAATCGGCTTCAGAAGTTAAAGTTGAAAGATTTTTTTCATTTCGTTTTGTGTCTTCTTCAATCTGAGAAATTGAAACTTGCAAATTATTTACGTTTTGCAAAATTTTATCAGAAGTTTCTTTTGTTTGAGCGGAAAGTTTTTTAACTTCGTTTGCAATAATTCTAAATCCCGCTCCAGCCGCACCAGCGTGAGCCGCTTCAATCGACGCGTTAAAAGAAAGCAATTTTGTTTGCTCAGAAATTTGCTGAATATCATCAATCAAATTTGTAATAAGTTTTGTTTGTTCGGCAAGTTCCCTAAATTGTTCAACATATTTTTTGTGATCATTTTCGATTTTTGAAACAGAATCTTTTAGCGCAGAAATCGAACTTAAAATCATTTCAAGATGTTCGTTATTTGAAGACGCACGTTTTTCAATGTCCTTAGTGTCATCTTCCATGTCCGCAGTGGATTTTACCAAAGCGTTCAGCGTATTTTGCTGTTCGATTAAGGCTTGGGATTGTTCCTTTCGATTTAAAAGATATTGATTCAAAAAATTCGCACCAACAGCGTCTTTTGCCAAATATTCAATTAATGAAGTGATTGCGTTAAGTCCGCTTTTTATAAGTTCAGTTGATTCCATAATTTATTCTCCAAATTTTCGATTTTTGATTTAATCGGCGGATTTTTTTTCGCTGATTTTCTGATTTTTTAAGGTTGATTTTGTTTGCTAAATTTTAATCTTTTTATTAACAGATTCTGTGGTTCGACTTCACTCACCAACCACCTATCAAAATAACTTTGCCATTTATATGGTGGTTTCGACCTTGCCACTAGAAACTTCGTTGTGAATTCAACCACCGCATTTCATACTTTTTAGATAGCCTCTGTAAATTCAGCAAATCAATCGCCTAAAACTACACTTACGAGCGTTTGATTGCAATGAATTCTTCCAAGTTGCTCGCCGTAAGCAGAAAATCCAGCAAATGTAGGAAAAGATGCCTTGTATTTTGAAATAATTTGTTCGCTTGTTCCAGTTTGTGAAAAAAAGCCAGTTCGCGTAATGCAACTCATTAAAAGAACAAATTTTGGATTTGGAATAGAAGATTTTATATTTTTGCAAGTTTCGTCGCACTTTGCTAAATGATCACCCACGTGCATAAGTTCAAGCGTAGAATTTGGAACAATTCTAGCAAAAGTTTTAATTTTTCCGTCAACCGTAAATCCTGCCAAAGCCGCAATATGTAAAGCTCCGTTTAAGTATCGTCCAAAAGGATTTTCAAAAGTCATAGTTTCCGCTTGAGAAGTTGAAACGCCAAGTTTTGCTGCATACGCTGATTTTGGATTTGTGTTGTCCATTTTGATGATTGTTCGATTTACTGGATCAGATTCATTTACTAAAAAAGTTTTGCCAGTTGGATTAAAAATATCTTCTTGGCGAATATCAAATTTTGAACTTGTTTTTATAAACATCATTGCAGCGCCGTCTTGCGTAGTTTTTCCATTTACGCTCACAAAAGTTTTTGGCGTGTTTCCTGTAAATCCGGCAGTTGCTCCAGCCAAGCAAAAATTATCATTTTTTATGATTGAATA
This sequence comes from uncultured Treponema sp., assembly GCA_964563305.1. Lineage (GTDB taxonomy): Bacteria > Spirochaetota > Spirochaetia > Treponematales > Treponemataceae > Treponema_D. The sequence goes on along the minus strand of CAZLXK010000205.1, from coordinate 2,641 downwards.
AAAATTCGTTAAGATTGTTTCTTCGGCATTATAAACGCCATTTATAAAAGTTATTGCAAAAGCATTTTTGTGAGATGAAGGATCTCCGCAGCGAATGTCGCACGCAGCAAGAGATGATTCAATTTCATCTTTACTTGCAACTGGATATCGACTTCCGTGTTCAACAAGAACCGCAGAGCATTTTACATTTTCTGCAGAAAGCGTCGTAAGCACAACAGAATTTTCTGTAAATCCGTTTGCCGAAATTTCTCCAGCAGTACTTGTTCCCATAACGCAAGAAGCAGGAAACTTTTCTTTAAGCAATTTAGACAAATTTTCAAAATCGTAAGTGATTGCTGCAAAAAAGAAAACTGCCTTGTACGCGGAAGAATCGTGTTTTAATTTTGAACAAAGTTCTTCTACAGCAGAATGAACGTCAGTTTTATTAGAAATAACAACTTCTTGTTCCATACAAAACCTCAAATTATCAAATTTAGGACAATTTTTAATTATAAATTATATTTTAGCACAATTTTTAAAAATTTACTTTTTTATTTAGGCAAATTTTTTGCTGACACAAAAAAAAGCCTAGCCCGCCGTGGAGCACCTTTAGTTCTGGAGCATTAGCGGAAGAATGAGCGTGAGCGAAGTGCATAAGGGCGGTTAGCAGAAAAAAATATGCTCCAAAAAAAAATTAATTTGTGCTAAACTTTCGCTATGAATATTATCGCAAAAAAATCTCAGTTAAACGGGCAAATTTCTGTTCCCGGCTCAAAATCACATACAATTCGGGCAGTTTTGTTGGCTTCTTTGGCACAAGGCACATCTCACATTAAAAATCCACTTGCGAGTGCGGACTGTTTGAGTGCAGCAAAAGCGATTCCTTTAATTGGCGCAAAAATAAACTTTGGCGGTGACGATTCTGGCACTTTTGGCACTTTTGGCATTTCTCGCGCGAAAGCTTGTGCTCGTGGGGAAAAACTTTCTGTAAACGCGACAAAATCAGCGGAAACTTGTGGCGAATTTTCTGCAATCAGCGAGGCTTGCGTTAATGCAGCGAGCAGTTCTGGCAAAAAAGCAAACTTTTCTGCAATCAGCGAAACTTCTCGCGAGCAAACTTCACTTAGCAAAGAAAATTCCGCTGAACAAAGCGACACTTTTCTTAGCGAAGAAGAATGGACGGTCGAAGGTGCGGGCAAAAATGTTCACTTGCCAAACGATGTTGTAAACGTGGGCAACAGCGGTTCACTTTTGTATTTTATGTCAGCAATTTCTGCAACTTTTGACGGTTGGTCAGTTTTTACTGGAGACGAAAGCATTAGAAAACGTCCAGTTTTGCACGTGGTTGACGCATTAAATCAACTTGGAGCATTTGCAACTGTAAGCCAGCCTACAAAAAACGCTTGTCCTTTGCTCGTAAAAGGTCCGGTCAAAAATCAGAAAAAAATTATTACAGAAGGTTCAGTTTCTAGCCAATACATTACAGGTTTGATGATGAGTGCTTGTCGCTTAAAAAATCCGCTTGAAATCGAACTGACAAATCCAAAAGAAACGCCTTACTTAACTATGACGCAAAAATGGCTTGAAGAAGTTGGAATTCGCTGCGATATTTCTGATGATTTTAAGCAAATAAAAGTTTTTGGACCTAAAGAAATAAACGCTTTTGACACAACAATTCCGAGTGATTGGGAAGGAGTTGCTTTTCCGCTACTTGCTACTTTAATTTCTGACAGTTGCATCACAATCAACAACATTGATTCAAGCAAAACTCAAGGCGATGATGCGATTTTTGACATTTTAAAAAGTCTTGGTGCGGATCTTGAATGGAATTTTGAAACAAATCAAATTTTTGTTCGGGGCGGGAAAAAATCTCAAAACGGAATTGGTCGCTTGTCCACAGAAAATTTGAAAAATAATGAACTTCACATAAATATTTCTGATTTTCCTGACGCAATTTGTGCTTTAGCGGCAGTTGCGTGTTTTACGGAAGGCACAACTTTTATAGAAGACGCGGCGGTTTGTCGCAGAAAAGAAACTGACAGAATTAAAGTTTTAAAATCTGAACTTACAAAACTTGGTGCGGCGGTTGAAGAAGGAGACGATTTTATGATTATTCACGGACATTCGCCTTTAAATGCTGACGGAAGTTCTAATCCTAACTTTTGTTTGCACGGAGCGACGGTTGAAAGTTTTGATGATCACAGAATTGCAATGTCACTTGCTTGCATGGGACTTGGACTTAAAGAAGGCGAGCAAATTATTGTAAAAAATGCTGAATGTTGTTCGGTGAGTTTTCCTGGCTTTTTTGATGAAATGAACAAAATGAACGCTGGCTTTGTAAAAGTTGACTAAACAAAGTGTCATTCCGAATAGTTACTGAGCGAAGCCGAAGTCTGTGTTTGAGCCTGCGGTTGCTGAGCCACGTCGAAGTATCGAAACCACAATTTGAACTTCTCGAAACCACAGCATCAGTCAATAAAATAGTCTTCTAAAAAATCATTTTTTTAATTTGACAAAAATCAAAAAATTGTCAAAAATAGTGCAACTTTTTAACTTAAATTTGTTCTAAATAAGCGAATAATTTGAAATTTAACTAAAAGCAAATAGCCAAAAATGCACTCACGGCAAGAACCCTACTTTGAAAAACGGCTTCCGCACTTCG
>CAZLXK010000204.1:0-4941 GCA_964563305.1 uncultured Treponema sp. | reverse complement strand
TTAGCGACGAAAATGGAATTTCAAAACTTGAATATTCGCTTCAAGATGGCAATTTTGATTCTGAATCTTCAAAATCAGAATGGAAAAATATTTCAGTTAATCGTGCGGGGCGATTTGAGCAAGTTTTAGATTTTTCTAAACTCGAAGATGGATACATTCCGCTTTCGCTTCGTGCAACTGACAGAATTGGAAAGGTGAGCGTAAAGAATTTTGTGTTCTTTAAAGATACAACTCCGCCAGAAGTTCAAGTTTTAATTCCTGTAGAAAAAATGGAACTTTCTGGAAAAGAAAATCTTGTAAACGAAATCAACGGCGAAACTGACATTTTGTTTAAGGTAAAAGATAACGGTTCGCTCAACACAATCACTTACACGAGCGAAGGCTCTTCAATCAGCGACACTTTTAAAATTTACAAAAATGCTCAAGATGTTCCTGTAAAAACCAAAACTGTTGAACAAAAAATCCAAAATGCTAGCGGCGAAGAAGAAACTCAAATTCAAGAGCTTCCAGTTAAAATTACAGAAGATTCTTTGCGAACAATGAATTCTCCAAGTGCAAATATGCGAGTTGGAACAAAAGAGCATCCGCTTGGCAACAAAATGTCTTACACTTTTACTGATTTTGCTGGAAATTCAACAACAGTTCAAAATTGGAAATTTGTAGTTAACGAAGAACGCGACAAGCCAATCGTGGAAATTCATCTTCCAACTCGAGGTCAAGTTATTACAACTGATTTTACAATTTCTGGAATTATTTATGATGATGACGGAGAATGTCAGTTATTTTACAGAATTGATGACGAAGAATGGCAAGTTTACGATTATGATGAAAAAAATCAAAAAGGACGCGAAGTTTCAAATTTCAAAGTTGAACGCAAACTTTCTACGCTAACCGACAACGAACATACAATTTCGGCTTATGCAGTTGATAAAAATGGCGTTAAAGGAAATGAATCAAAACAAACATTTAGAGTTTCGCTTGAAGAACCAAAAGGAAGTTTTATCGAACCTGACATTTCAAAAACTATAAGCGGAACTGTAACTTTACGCGGAAAGGCGAATGACAAAAACGGAATCAACAAAGTTCAAATTTCTGTGGATAATGGCACAACTTACAACGACGCTGAAGGCACAGAAGATTGGTCTTACACTTTTGACACTCGCGTTATTCAAGATGGAACTCACGTTGTGTTCTTAAAAATTTGGGACGGATACGATATTATTGGACTTTACACGAGTTTGATAAATATTGATAACACGCCACCAGAACTTAAACTTGAACTTCCGCTTGATGATACAAGAACTTCAAAAGATTTATTCTTTAGCGGACAAACAACAGACAACATCGGACTTAAAGAACTTTACATTACAATTCGCAGTTTGGAAAATAAAACGGTCGCTGCGGAACTTGCTCACAGAGATTTAGTTCCTTCGAGAATTATTTCTGAAAAAGTTGATCTTTCTTCGCTGAACAACGGATTTTATAATATTGAACTTACCGGAACTGACGCTGCTGGAAATATTACGCGTGTAAGTCGCAACATTGAACTTAATAAAGACAAACCTTTAACAAAGGTCGATTTGCTTTATCCTTTAAACGGTTCGTATTTGCAAGGCGAATTTAATGTTTACGGAATGATTTACGCTGAATCAACAGATCCAATTTCAAAACTTGAATTTTATCTTGACGGAAATATTCTTAACGAAAAAGTTGCAGAAGTTGAAATTACAGACAACGGTTATTATAAAGTTCATCTTCAGCCAAAAGCAAAAATTACTCGCGGAGAAGTTTTTGAACTTAGCGAAGGCGAACACAAATATCAAATCGTCGCAACAACTGAAAGCGGAAATGTTGCAAGTTCAAATGAACAAACATTTGTTTATACGCCGACTGGACCTTGGGTTACAATCGAAAACTTTACTTATGGAGATTTTGCAGTTAACCGTCCGCTTTTAAAGGGCAAGGCTGGATATTCACTTTCTGAAGCTGAAAAAGAAATCCTTAAGCAAAAAGATACTCCGAGCGAAATAAAGCGAAGTATTGAACAGAAAAAAGTTAAAATGATTTATATCAGTTTTGATAATGGCAAAACTTATTCTCCAGTTGCGAAAGAAGGCAAAACTGATTGGTCTTATCGTGTAGAAAATCTTGATATTCCGGCTGGCTACCATTTTATGCTTATAAAGGCAGAAATGTATAACGGCGAAAATGCAATTACAAGAACTATTGTACAAGTTGACCGAACAAAACCTTCTATTAAGTTAATTTCTCCTGGCGAAGGCGGACATTATAATCAAAAGTTGGAATTTAGCGGACTTTCTAGCGATGATATTGCACTTAAAGATGTTCGGCTTACTTTGCGAAAAGGCGACAAGGCAAGTTATGAAGTTCCTAAGTTTATTCAAGGACTTTATTTTGACGCAAATTTCTGGGGAGCAACACTTTATAGTTTAGGCGTGGGACTTACCGCTTTTGATAACGCCGTAAAAATTCAAGGTCAATTTGGTCAGTTTACAAAAGCTCAGCGTTATTGGCTTTGCGATATGTTTGGAATGGAACGCACGGATTATAGATTTGGCGGAAATGTGATTGGTGCAAAAATTATTGCTCAAGTTGGATACATTCCGTTCCGTTATTTCTTTGGTCGTGATTGGGATTGGTTAAGTGCAACAATTTCTGTGGGAGCGAATTTTTCTTACTTTAGTGATTCTGGTGCTTCGATTGTAACTGGCGAGCGAGTTCCACAAGTTCTTTCGGCGGCTTTAGTTCAAATTGAATTCCCAAGAATCACGATTCAAAATCAAAAACTTTTCAGAAATTGGTCATTGTACGCTGAACCTCAAGTTTGGTTTATTCCGTCGGATATTGCAAGTGACGACGCTAAAAAGTACGTGTTTACAGTTTCTGGTGGCTTAAGAGCGACGGTTTTCTAAAGATTTTATGAATAAAAAGCGAAATTTTCTTCCATTTGTTTTATTTGGTTTTATGCTGATTTTTGTTACAACATTTTTTATTTTTAAAAATCGTTATCAACGTGATGCGAGCGAATTTAATTTTTGGGGATTTTTTCTTTCAAGTTTTTTTGCGATGGAATTAGTGATTTTTCACATTACGCCACCTTTTTGTGCTTTAGTTTTGTTTTTGATTTCTCGAAACAAGAACTTTTTGAACTTTTGGTGGTTTAGGCAAAAATCTTGGGAGAAAAAATTTTATGATTTTATAAAAGTAAAAAAATGGAAAGATTCCGCTTTTACTTATGATAAAAATTTATATTCTTCAAAAGATTTTTCAAAAGAAAAACTGATTTTAAATATCACGCAATCAGAAATTGTACACGAAGTGATTTTTTTCTTAAGTTTTTATCCTTTGAAATTAGCAAAATATTTTGGACATCTTCCACTTTTGATTTTTCTTTGCGTTTTATGTGCAGTTTCAAATTTGCCGTTTATTTTTATTCAGCGTTTTAATCGTCCGCGATTTTTGAGAATTTTGAATAAGAAACGCTGAAATTATTAGCCCTAATTTCGACTTTCTTCTTTTTTGAAAATTTATGTCATTCTGAACTTGCGGTTGGTGAGTTCATCGAACTATCAGAATCTGTAATGTTGAATTTTTCTATTAACAGACCATGAATCAAGTTCAAGGTGACAAATTTTTTCAGATTTTAGAAAAGTCGACATTTGTGCTATTAAGAATATTGTTTTTTATAAATTACTTTTCCAACATGGCTGATATGTTCAATTAAATCAGGATTTGTGAGTTTTGAAAAAATAGAAATATCAACTAAAAATGGAAGCATTGAATCATCAAAATCATTCACAATTTTCAAAAGAACATCGAACGGAATTTTTTCATCTTCAACGATTGTCATGTCAATATCTGAGCCTTCGCGGTAATTTCCTTTCGCCCGACTTCCGTAAACAAGAACTTTTTTTACTTGCGGATATTTGTCAAAAATTTCGTTGATAATTTTCCGATGATTTTCCGTTAAGCCAAATTCCATTTTTTAAAGTTCCTTTCCAAGCCGATTTTTGAGTGATTTAAAAGCGTCGTAATAAAAATTTATGCATTTTTCTAAAATTTCAGTTGCAGTTTCGTTATTGTAAGTGTGGCTTGAAACATTCCGACTCGCAATCATATCCATCCAAACATCGCCGTTTTCTATGATTCCAGATGTAAACGCTTTTCTTACAGCATCTTTTGAGCCAACAATTTCTGAAGTTGCACCTTTGTATTCAAGAAAATCTTTGAGCGTTTTCCATGAAAGTTCTTGCGTAAACTCAAAAGCCTGAATCAAACCTTGCTTTTCAAGTTCAGAAAGTTCACGATTTTTTGCAATTTTAACCGCTGATTCAAAAACCGCAAACGCTTTGCAATAATTTTGAAAACGCTGCTTCCATCTTACGTCTTGTTTCATAAAATTATTATATCACAAATTTTCAGTTTTTATGATTTTGAATTTAATTAAAAAGTCAGCCTTTAGAAAAATCGGCAGAAAATTTATCGTGCGTTTAGAATGATATTTTTTTTATTAAATTTATTGTTATAAATTTTCTTGACTTAGGCAAAATCTTTTATATAATAAAATCATCGTTTTAGAACGTACATTTTAGAACGAATGTTTTATAACGATGATTTCATAAAGTTTAAGGAGATTTTTATGCCACCAAAACCAAAATGCACTAGAAGTCAAGTTATTGATGCTGCACTAGAAATTGTTTCGCAAAAAGGAATTAACGCACTTACTGCAAAAGAACTTGGACGCGCTTTAAATTCTTCTGCCACGCCGATTTTTACGGTTTTTAGTTCGATGAGCGAAGTTCAAACTGAAGTAAAAAAGGCTGCGATGAAACGTTTTGAGTCTTACGCTCACAAATTAGACGAGGAAATGCCAGTTTTTAAGCAAGTTGGAATGCAGATGATTTTGTTTGCGAAGGAAGA
>CAZLXK010000203.1:0-4943 GCA_964563305.1 uncultured Treponema sp. | reverse complement strand
TTATAAAACGGAATTTAAAATGAAAAACTTTAAATACTTTTTTTTAACTCTACTTGTGTTTTTATCACCTTACATTTTTGCAAGTTGTAAAGAAGTTTTCTTAAATTTAGAAAACATAAATTGTACACTTGATAAAAATTCTTATTCAATAAATGAAAATATTATTTTATCTTTCAGCGGATATTTTGAAGATAATATTGGAGAAGGAAATCTTGTGGTCGATTTTAGAATTTATAAATTAGAAAATGGAGAACGAGATTTAAAAAAAGCACCATCTTTTAATATTCTAGATTCTGGTAAACTTACTAACGAAACTCATGGGGGAATACTATTTGTCGCTTTGATTTTCGAAAACGCAACACTAGAAAATTTTAGCAACAAAATAATTATAAACACATCCGAATCGGGCAATTATCAAATTGTCGTAACTTTTAGTGGTTCAACAGATGAATATCCATATGGAGGACAAAATCAATTCACTATAGATTTTGAAGTTCTTTAAGTTTTGTAATTAAAAAGTAAAGACCGTTAGGTCTGAACAAATCCGTTTGTAAAAGACCGACATCGTGTCGGTTTTGAGAATTTTCTCTTTGCGAAAATTCTCAAAATAATTGCAGTTTTAAGGCGACCTCCTTGTCGCCATCCTCTGTTGACCACAGTTTATTCTGACTTTGCGGCACCTTTAAGTCCTATGTCTTTGCGATAAAACATTCCTTCAAACTTTATGCACCTCAAGGCTTCGTAGGCTTTGTCCCAAGCTGTTTTAAAATTTTCACCGTAAGCAGAACAAGCTAAAACTCTGCCGCCACTTGTTATAATTTTTGGCGGTTTACTCGGATCGTGATGTCTTCTGTCTTCTATTGCACCAGCAACAAAAACTTTTGCACCAATTTTATTGATTATTTTTTCATCAAATTTAATTTCAAAACCTTTTTTATATGATTTTGGATAACCGCCCGAAACTGCAACTGGAGCAACACAATATCCTTTTTTCCAAGACAAATCAAAATTTTTAAGTGAACCATCAACAATACTTTCGCACAATCCGCAAAAATCAAAATCCATTAAAGGCAAAACTGCTTGAGTTTCTGGATCGCCAAGCCGAACATTATATTCAAGACATTTAGGTCCATCTTGGGTGAGCATAATCCCAAAGAAAATAAATCCGCGATAATCAAATTTTTCTTGAATCAAACCTTTAAGCGTAGGTTTCAAAATATTTTTTTCAAACTGAGACTGAATCAGCGGAGTTACATCATCAACAGGAGAAATTGCTCCCATTCCGCCAGTATTTGGACCTTTTGCTCCGTCGTAAAGTCTTTTGTGATCTCGTGCAGGCAAAAATGGCACAATGCACGCTTTTTCTTCGCTATATTCTGGATTAACGCAAACCGCCGCGAGAATAGAAATTTCATCGCCACGCAAATATTCTTCTACAACAATTTTACGTCCAGCATCTCCAACAGCGTCGCCACTCATAATTTCTTCAACCGCAAGTTTTGCTTCGTCCAAAGTTTTTGCAACAACAACGCCTTTTCCAGCCGCCAAACCGTCGGCTTTAATAACAATTGGAGCACCTTGACTTTCAACATAAGAAAGTGCCGCGTTTTTATCTGTAAAAGTTTGACTTTTGGCACAAGAAACACCATATTTTTTCATAAAATCTTTTGCAAAATCTTTACTTGCTTCAAGTTGAGCCGCCGATTTTTTAGGTCCCACAACAGGAATTCCCGCATTCCAAAATTTATCTGCCAAACCTTCTGCCAAAGGATTTTCTGGTCCAATAACAGCAAGTTTGCAATTATTTTTCTTAGCAATTTCAACATAAGCGTCATTTTGTTCAAGCGAATGTGTATAATCGCAACTCGAAGGATTTACGTTTGTACATTTTTGTTCAAGAGCAGTTCCTCCGTTTCCTGGGGAACAAATAACTTCTTCAACATCTTTACTCTGAGCCAATTTCCAAGCGATTGCATGCTCGCGTCCGCCATTTCCAATAACAATAATTCTCATAACGCAAAGTCTAAAACAAAATTTTCACTTCTTCAAGTCAAAGGATTTTTGATTGTGATTTTTAAGAAAAGTGGGAAGTTTGCGTGGCAAAACTGACGGTTTACTAAGTAAAGTTTCAGTTCGCGAAGCAAACCACGAGTTTTCGCGATAAAACTGACTCTTGGCTAAAAAAACTTGCAGTTTTCTTAGTCGCACGCCAAACAGTTGAACCACAATTTTTGCAGTAAAGTTTTAGGCGATATTGGATTTGAACCAATGACTTCTACCGTGTGAAGGTAGCACTCTCCCCCTGAGTTAACCGCCCGAATGTATTTTAATTAAAACAAAATTATCACTTTTAGGGAAAAAAGTCATCAAGAAAAATTCAAGAAATGATGCTTATTTTAACGGCGGAAATTTGAGAGTTTGCTTTAAGTATTGCCAGTTTTCTGAAAAAACTGGCACTTTGCCGCGAAAACTGGCAGTTAACTACGAGAACTGACGGTTTACCACGAAAAATTTCGCTACATTTTCAGCAAGCAAAATCAAAAATCCGCAAAAAAAATCAGAAAAATAAAAAAACGAGAATTTCGCTTAAAATTTACAAATTAAATTCTTTGCAAAACTTCTCGTTATTTTATTAAAAATAAAAATTTATTTTCGTTTCAAATACTTAATTGAATCAAGTGCAACTGCGGCAATAATAATCAAACCTTTGAAAACGAACTGCAAATTTGTGTCAATGTGCAAGAATGTAAGACAATAAGTTAAACTTGTAAAAATCACAACACCAACTGCAGCACCGCCAATTTTTCCAATTCCACCGTTGAACGAAATTCCTCCAACAACGCACGCTGCAATCGCGTCCATTTCGTAACCTTGTCCAGTTCCAGCACTCGCATTTGCACGGAAAGCTTCAAGAAACGCTCCGCAACCATAGAAAATTCCAGCCATTATAAAAACGCCCATTGTTACCCAGAAAACTGAAATTCCAGAAACCGCCGCTGCTTCTGAGTTTCCGCCAACAGCGTACATATTTTTGCCAAAAGTTGTTTTGTTCCAAATAAACCAAGCCACAATAATTGCAATAATCGCCGGAATAATCAACTTTGGAAAAGTAACAAGTTCGCCATTTAAAACGCCAAGCGTCCATCTTCCGCCAATTAAATCTTTTACGTTCGCATCGATTGAACCAACCGGAGTTCCAGTTGTGCCAAAGAACAAAAGTCCGTAAATAATCAACTGAGAAGCAAGTGTCGAAATAAACGGATGGATTTTAAGTCTTGCCGTAAAAACGCCAGCAAAAGAACAGAAAATTGTACAAAGCAAAATCGAAAGTAAAAGTGCAAAAATAAGTCGCACGCCCATAGGTAAGCCAGTAAAATTCCAAGGTCCCATATTAAAGAATTTTACAATGTTTGTTCCCGGATGCAAAATCAAACCAGTTACAACTGAACCCATCGCAACCATTCGTCCCACGCTCAAATCCGTTCCCGCAAGCAAAATCAAACCTGCAACTCCAAGAGCATAAAACATTCTTGTAGAAGATTGTTCAAGAATCGTAAAAATATTCGGCAGCGTCAAAAGATTTCCGGCACCAATCATCGGAGCTACAATAATGCAGACAATAAAAAACACAATAATTGCAATGTAAAGTCCGTTATTCAAAAAGAACTTAGAAAACTTAAAATTGTTTACGTAGTTTATAAAATTAAGTTGAATGTCCTCGCCAAAATTCGATTTTTCATTTCTAAGTCCGCGATTGATTGTAACGTGATCAGTAAACGCTTGCCTTTTTGCGTCCTTGCATCTGTCAATTAAAGTTTGGCTGTGATTTTTTGCATCAAAAAGTTCAGATTTAAGTTCGTATTTTGCAGTTTCTTTGTCGGCATCAGTTTTAGCATTTTCAATTCTAGCCTTTCCTTCAGCCTTAATTTTTGCAAGATTTTGTTTACGTGCCAATTTTTCTGCAGTAATTTTTGCATTTTCTTGTTCATTTACGGCTTTGATGTAAGATTTTGCAGCGACATTTGCGTAAGAAACCGCTTCTTTAGTAAGTTTTTTGTCAGCTTGAACATTTTGACGTGCAACATTTTTTGCTTGAGCAAGTTGATTTTTGTAATCTTCCAAGATTTTAGGTTTTTGATCACTTTCAATCATTGGATTTTTCTTAGTTTTAGCAAGTGATTGTTTTATTTCTGTGATTTTATTTACACCGTCAGAACGCAAAGATTGAAGTTTTTCTTGAAACTCTTTAATTTTTGGGTCGTCGTGAAGTGTTATAATTTCAGCCATAATTTCCTCTCGATTTATTTGGATTTTTTGTTTACAAATATTTGTCAGAAAGTCTCAAAAGTGCCTCTTGATCAGTTTCTTTTGTGTTTACAATTCCAGCAAGCCTATGATTTGACATTACCGCAATTCTGTTTGTGATTCCCAAAATTTCAGGCATTTCACTTGAAACTACAATAATTGTCTTTCCTTCGGTTGCCATTCGAATTATCAACTGATAAATTTCATATTTTGCACCAACATCAATTCCTCGTGTAGGTTCATCAAGAAGCAAAATATCTGGTTCGCGTTCGAGCCATTTTCCAATAATTACTTTTTGCTGATTTCCTCCAGAAAGTGAAGTAATAAGTTCGTCCGCTGAAACACATTTTGTTCGCATTCTTTTGATTTCACGATTTGCAGCATCACGCATCTTTCTCGAAGACAAAAGTCCAAATTTTTTGTACTGATTAAGATTTGTAATGCAAGTATTAAATTCGATTGTATCTTTGCCGAACATTCCGTTAAGTTTTCGCTCTTCGGTTACCATTGCAAAGTTGTATCGCATTGCATCTTTTGGGTTATTAAAACGTATTTGCTTGCCTTCAAGAATGATTTCGCCCTTAGAAATTGTCCGCACACCAAAAATCGACTCTAAAAGTTCACTTCTTCCAGCACCA
>CAZLXK010000202.1:0-4944 GCA_964563305.1 uncultured Treponema sp. | reverse complement strand
TCGGAAGCAGCTTGCACAAATACTGAATCTCTCCGTTTGGATAGACAACTTTCGGAAGAACGTATGAAGCGTCCTTGTTTTCTTCCATAAAATTGATGAGCGAAAGTAAAACTTCCGCGCCAAATCTTATGTCTGGATTCAAGACGACGTGGTATGTAAATCCCGCTTCAATCGCCTCGTGAAGCGCGACATTGTGGCTTTCGCCGTAGCCCAAGTTCTCGTTGTGAATGTAGCGGATTTTTGTTTTTTCTGTTTCCCTTTCCTCCAAAATCCTCCAGCGGTCGTCCGGCGAGTTGTCAATGATGTAAAGAGTTCCGACAATTTTTGAGTCAAAAACTGATTTTAAAACCGACTCAATCTGATTTTTCGGAGTTTTGTAAAGCACAATGCTTGCGGATAAACGAGGTGAACTCATCTTGCACCTCCGTTGTGCAAGAAGGAATTTCCCGCAGATTCCGCTGATAGACACAGATTACTGTCATTATCCGATTTGAAAGTTTTGTCATTATCGGGCTTGACCCGATAATCTTTTTTCTGCTTTCTGTTATCTGAAAACTGTTTTCTGTTAACTGAAATTCTTTCCATCAAATACGCGCACAAAAACGAAGTTCCAAGAACTGCAAAAATTCCGAAAACCTGATGTGACGAAAAAACTTCAAGCTGTGTAAAAATCATCACGAGCGGGTAGTGAACCAAATACAAGCCGTAAGAATAATCAGGCTTTCTGTTCACGTTAGAAAAAATCTTCAAGTTCAAGCCTAAGAACATAACAATCACGCAAAGAAAAACCGGAGAAAAAAATGAAGTCAAAAACGGAACTTTAAAAATGTTCAAAATGATAAAAACCGCCACGCACGGAACAAAAATCACATTCAGTTTTGAAAACAGATTTTTTCCGAAAAGCGCAAAAATCATTCCGCTTAAAAAATACGAGAAAAAAGTCGGAAACTGATTCGAAAGAGAAGACGGAAGATGAAAACGTGTGCAGATTTCAGGCATAAAAACCTCATACAAAACAGAGAGAAAATACAAAATTAAAATTATGACTATACATTTGCCCCCCCCCCGAAGTCCCGTTAGCATAAACTTTCTTCAAAATCCAAATCAAAAACGGAAGAACAATGTAAAAGCCTAATTCTACTTTGATTGTCCAAAGCGAGCCATTCACGCTTCCGTTCAAAGCCATATTTTCAAAAACACCCGGCAATGTCGGATGAACAAAATTGAGCGTCAGAACATTCGCAAGAAGATATTTGTAAAATCCTGAATCAGAAAAATATTCCTTAAAACTCAAAGAAGAAAAAAAGGAAAGCAAAACAGCCGAAGCGAAAACAACAAGCCAATATTCTGGAAAGATTTTCTTGAATCTTTTTAGCACGTATTTTTTTACGGAAGAACTTTTTAAATAAGAAAGTGTCACCCAAAATCCGCTCAAAATAAAAAACACGTTCACGGCAGTTCCGCGCAAGTTAAAGACCGGAAGATTCGCCCCGCTCAAAATTGCTGAATGTTCATAAATCACGATGAGGCAGCAAATTAAACGAAGAAAATTGAACGCGTTTTCTTTCGGAACGATTGGCAAAGGAAAAAGATTTTTGCTCATCTTGAGCCTCCGACTTTCTCATACCCAAGTTCTTCTTCGCTCACAAAATCATTGCAGACATCAAAAATCACCTGCATTTCTATTCCATTTTTTTCCGCAAGCTTTTGATAATGAAGAATAACATCGCGTCTGATTGTCTCGTCTGAAAGCCAAAAACTTTTTTTATCATCTTTGACAGACGAGCGAGTGCAAATATATAGAAGAATGTTGCTAGGACTTTGCGTGAATGCATTTTCCAAAACCGCTTCCATCATAAATTCTGAAATTCCGTTCGCAAAAGTGACGACTTGGAAGTTTCCGTCTGCGTCGGAAGAGAGAAAATCGTTCATTTCATCTATTTTTTTCTGCCTAAAATCTTCCGGAGCATCGCCGAGAAGAAGTGCAAATCGGGTCAAAAACTTATCCTCGTAAATAAATATTTAAAACTACGAAAATTCGTAGACTATTTTAATATTACTACGAATAAAAGTATTCTTCAAGTTAAAAACTATGAATCTAAGTAGAAAAACTTTGTAAAATTAAATCATGAGTTTCTGGGAAAACGTAGAGATTTTACGAAAAGAGCAAAATACTTCTTATCGTTGGATTGCAAGTCAGATGGGCGTTTCAGAAACAACAGTTTCCAGCATGCGAAAGACGGGAACAGAGCCACGAGCATGTGAGGCTGTAAAAATTGCGAAGGCTCTTGGCACAACGGTTGAAGATCTTGTGGGTGAAGAACACGACGGATATTTTGAAAAATATAAAAACTTAAAAAATGAATTGATGTTGCTTTTGGAACGCTATTAGAATTTTATGAAACCATTTCATGATAATCATAATATGATTAAGTTATTTGATGATTTTATGAGAAGTTAGATTTTTGAAACTCTTATGAAAGTGGTAGATTCTACGTTATTTTATCCTTTGGATAAATCAAAATATCCTTTACATATTTTAGATTATCCAAAGGATAAATACATTTATGTAAAAGACAAATTCTTATAAAAAAATCAGCAAGTTTTTCCAAATAATTGAAGATATTTTTTATAATCGTAGATTTTTTTTATTAACTTGAAAATATCTGAAAGAAAATTTTAGTAGATTTGCGTTTGTTAAAAATGATTTTTTTTATTCGCGGATTACATCGCAAAATTCTGGTTTTATTTTTTTTGTATTTTTTGACTTGTTTACAAGTTCATAATCAGAAACTTGAGACAGAAAAATAGAAACTTCTTGTGAACTTGAAATTTCATCAAAATCATCTAAAACGGATAAATCGTAATAATCTTTTATTTCTTTCCAAATTTGAACGCGACCTTGCACAATTTCAAGTTTTATATCACCAACATAATTTATAACGCCTGAATCAATTTTAAAAATATATGGATCAAAATATTCTGAATTTTTTCCAGCTTTGACAATTCCATAAGAACCTTTTTTAGCTTTTAGTAAAACAAATTCTTCTGGAGCTTTTGTATTTGGAATTTTAACTTCCCAAAAAGAACCTGGAGCTTTTTTTAGAGTTAAATCAGAATTCAAATGAAAGGTTTCCTGTTTGTTTTAGTTCCATTTGAATAATAAAATTCATCTATTGTTTTACCTGCAGATTCATTTATGATTTTGAAAAATGCAAAACCTTCATCTTCGTTAAGCGTAAAACTAGAATTATTATTTACAGTTTCAATTGTTGTTTTACAAGATGTAAATAAAAAAGTTACAGCAAAAAATAAAATACATAATTTTTTCATATTGATTTTCATGAAATTTACCTAAATTTTAAGACAAATTGAAATCTGTTGCAATACTCCTAAAATATTTTGCCTAAATTTGTAAACTCTTTTTTCAAAAGGAAAATAAAATGACATACGGCTATATTCGAGTTTCAACAGACAAGCAGACAGTCGAGAACCAGCGTTTTGAAATCAACAACTTTTGCAAGAAAGAAAATCTTGTGATTGACGGCTGGATCGAGGAAACAATCAGCGGAACAAAAAATTACGACAAGCGGAAGCTCGGCGACCTTTTAAATCATGTGCAAAAAGGCGACTTGATAATTTGCGCTGAACTTTCGCGGCTTGGAAGAAATCTTTTTATGATTATGGAAATTCTTTCAATCTGCATGAAAAAGGATTGCAAAGTTTGGACGATAAAAGACAACTATCGGCTCGGTGATGATATTCAGAGCAAAGTCCTTGCGTTTGCATTCGGGCTGAGCGCGGAAATTGAACGCAATTTGATTTCACAGAGGACGAAGGAAGCGTTGAAACTGCGGAAAGCGGAAGGAGTTGTTCTCGGCAGACCGGAAGGAGCAAAAACTAATCCAAAAAAACATAAGCTGTACGGAAAAGAAGATTTTATCAAAGAATCGCTGCAAAATGGCATTTCACAAAGAAAACTTGCAAAAATGCTGAATGTTGACAGAAACACACTGGCAAGATTCATAAAAAGCAACGATATTTTGCGGAAATAAACGGAGGATTTTGCGCGGCCAAAAGTGATGTATGCAGAAATTGTGCAAGAGCCAAAATTCTACTTGGATAAAAACGGAAAATTCTATCCAGAAGCAACAACTTTTATTATGACGGGAAAAGACATTGAATATCTTTACAAACTTTTTCACACAAAAACAGTTACTTTTCTATTCAAGACATTTTATGCCGGCGGCGGACTTGGAGAAAACGGCTATAGATACAAAAAAGCGTTCTTGGAAAATTTACCAATTCCAAAGTTCACCAACAGCGCAATACAGCAAAAAATCATGGCTTCCAAAGAAGATGACGATATAGAAGCCTTGATTTATGACTTGTACGGACTAAACGATGAGGAAATCAGATTTATTGAGTCAAAAACTTAATAAAAACTGTCATTCCCGTGCTTGACGTGGAAATCTTTCCCTTGAAAACAAAGGATTTTTCACGTCAAGGGCGACAATGACTTTTTATAGTTGATTTTCTATGAACTCTATTTCTTCGTCAGAAAGTCCGTAAAGCGAATAGACAAGCTTGTTGATTTCTTGCTCAGTTTCCGCTGACGGATTTTTCAGTTCTTCGTTTACAAGAGATTCGAGTTTTAACTCAATATCTTTATCTGGAACAGGGACTTTTATTGGCTCAACAGCTTGAACGCTGATTAACAAATCGCCAGTTCCTGTTTTTGGCGAATCTTTCAGCAAATAATTTCCAAATTTGCTATTTAAAATTCCAGCTAAAAATTTTAGATGTTTTCCTGTTGCAAAACATGTTGAATCCAAAACCACGCAACTTTTTTCATCATAAGAAAATCTAAGTATGGAACCGACTCTTTTCCACACAATCTTTGGCCGCGCAAAATCCTCCAAATAAGCGCAGTTACGCAAGTTG
>CAZLXK010000201.1:0-5018 GCA_964563305.1 uncultured Treponema sp. | reverse complement strand
GCAAAATGCAACGAAGTTCCCCGCGCAAAATGCAACGAAGTTCCCCGCGCAAAATGCAACGAAGTTCCCCGCGCAAAATCAAAATCAACAAAAAAAATCAAAAATTTACGAACAAGATTTTATTTATTTAAAAAATCGCAAATCTTCTGGAAAATACAAAATTTTGGCGATTGGCTCTTCAACTGGCGGACCTGGAGCCTTAAAAAAAGTTCTTTCTGGTTTAGGAAAAAATTTCCCGCTTCCAATCGTGATTACTCAGCACAACGAGTCGGGGTTTGATGATTATTTAGCAAAATGGCTTAGTTTAACAACTGGAATGAATGTAAAAATTGCTCAGAATTATGAAAACTTAAAGGCTGGCGTAGCTTATTTGGCTCCGAGCAATTTTCATTTAACGCTTGAAAAGCAAGATAATCCTAGCGAAGAACTTAGAATAAGGCTTGATTCTGGTTTGATGGTAAATTTTATGCGACCTTCAGTTGATAAAATGTTTGAAAGTGTTGCAGAAACTTTTGGAAAACACGCGATTGCTTTAATTTTGACTGGAATGGGAAAAGATGGAGCGGCTTCTTGCAAAAAACTTTTTGATTGTGGAGCGTTTACGATTGCCGAAGCAGAAGATGATTGTGTGGTTTTTGGAATGCCAAGAGCGGCGATTGACGAAGATGCAATTTGTTGCGTGGCGCGTTTGGATGCGATTGGGGATGTTATAAAACAAGAATTAGGAATTAAGAATTAGAAGTTATTTTGAAATAAAATGCACTTTCGACGAGAACACTGACTTGAAAAACGGCTTCCGCACTCGCTTGAAACTTCGTTGCGAATACGTTTGTGCAGATTGTTTTTTAAGTCAGAACCTCGTCTACGTGCATTTTATTTCAAAAGATTTAAAATTTATGAAAAAAATTCTTGTTTTAATTTGGGAAATATTTTTTATGAAAGAAACTTTTATTTTTTATGTGAATCAGAAAATGCGGCTAGATTTGTTTTTGCAACAAAATCTTAGGGAAGTTTTGACGACAACTTCTTCTGCACCAGAAAAATCTCTTAAATCAGCGAAATCGGAATCAGAATCAAAATTAGAAAATAAAATCTCAAATAGCAAAATTCGGCGGCTTATAATTGCACACAAAGTTTTTGTTGATGAAAAAAATATTACTTTTCCGTCTTTTATGCTAAAAAAAAATGAAAGCGTTAAAGTTTTGTTTGATAAAAATAAATTTTACTTTGAAAAGCCTACGAACGATTTGGATTTTACGCTTGACGAAAAAAATGTGCTTTTTGAAGATGACGTAATTTTGATTGTGAATAAGCCTGCGTTTTTGCCAACTGAAAAAACTTTTGCGGAAGGAAGAAAAAATCTTCATGATTGTGCAGTTGAATATTTGTGGAAAAAAAATCCAAGTTTAAGAAATCCGCCTTACGTGGGAATTATGCATCGCTTGGACAAGGAAACGAGCGGAACTGTTTTGTTTACAAAATCTCGCAGCGTGAACAAAGAGTTTCATGAAATGTTTGAAAATAGGGAAATTGAAAAAAAATATTTTGCACTTTGCACGCTAAAAAATCAAAATAAAAAACTTCCTGCGAAAATTGGAGAGAGCTTTTTTGTGGAAAATTATATTGGAAGAATTAGCACGAAAAGTCAGGCTTGCAAAATGGGAATTGTTGGAAAAAATGCGGGCGGTTTGCTTTCAAAAACTCGATTTAAGATTGTAAAAAAGTTTACACTTAGCGATTTTGAAAATGTTGGCGGTTTTGGTGATTTTGCTGATGATGTTGAGCGAAGTGAAAATTTTGGAAGTAAAGGCGAGGATTTTTTGTTCAGCGAAAATTCTCGAAGTAACGGCGGAAAATTTGAAAAAATCAGCGAAAATTTTGAAAGTGGACGAGAATATTTTTTAGTTGAGTGTGAACTTTTTTCTGGGAGAACGCATCAGATTAGAGTTCATTTAGCAAGTTTAGGTTTGCCGATTTTGGGCGATGAACTTTATGGCGGAGATAAAAACTTGCTTGAAAAATCTGGGCGGATAATGTTGCATTCTCAAAGTTTAAGTTTTGTGCATCCGCTGACGAAAGAAAAATTGACTGTTAGTGCAGCGTTGCCGTTTGAGATTTTTGCTTGGAAGCAATGCTAAGAATTTGTGAATTCGCAGGCGTTTATAAATTCTTTTGGACTCATAATTGTGATTGGAAAGTTTAAGAAATCTTCTTTGTTTCTTGTTATTATTATTTGGGCGTTAGATGATTTTGCAGACAAATATTGAACACAATCTTCAAAATCTTTAGAATTTAGTTTTATTGATGATTTTATTATTTCTTCATCTATTCTTGAAATTTTACAAATTTCAGAAAGTTTTAGTAGTTTAGTTAAAACTTTTTCTTTACCAAATGCTTTTCTTACAATGTAAGCGACATTTACGAATGTTAGTGAAGAAATTACAAGTTCAAGTTCGTTTGATTGTGCTAAATCTATAATTTTTGCTACTGGTTCAAAAAATTCTTCTCTATAAGTACAAAAATCCACGACAACATTTGTGTCAAGAAAAATTTTCATTTTGCAAATTCCTCCCACATTTCATCTTGAACTTTTTCTACATCAAAATTTTTGGGAAGTTTTCCAATTACTAAGTCCAGCGTTTCTTTTGAAATGGGTTTATTTTTGTTGATGTGAGGAAAATTTAATTTTTTACTATTTTCTGATGAAGAGGATTTTTCTTGTTTTATAGAATTTACAATTATTGTTATTAACTCAAGTTTTTCTGTTTCGTTTAGCGTTTTTACATTTTCTGCGATAGTTTCATACGACATTTTTTTTACTCCGTTTTTAAATATACTTTGCATAATTTTATTTAGCAAGCATCTTCTTAGCAAACTGGGCGGGCAAATTACTTGCCCGCCCAGTCACAGAGGATCTAGCCCGCCGTGTAAGTGCGTGCGTTAGCACGTTCTCTGCAAAATTCTCGACTTCCTGTCGATTACGAGAATTTACAGGGCAAATTCTCAAGAGCATTGCAGTTTTACGGCGACATCCTTGTCGCAAGTTTTATTTTACTGAAAGTTTTTGTGTTAAAATGTGCTAAGTGCTAATAGATTGCAATACATTTGGTGGTTTCGAGAGCCTCGATCACCGTGATTTTGCAGAGAATGAAGCGATTAGCGGAACACTGGAAGGGCGGTTTTGTTTGGGGCTGGCGGTTAGTATATGGAATTTTTTTCTAAAAATTTTAAGTGTGCTCCAATCAGTAAAAAAAAATAAAACTAGAAATCTAGGGCAAAATAGATTAAACTTTTTAAATCTATGCAAGGTTTGATTTTAAACGGAACAAAAAATGTTTTTGAAGTGGAATGTGATGACGGCATAACGCGAAATTGTGCAATTAAAGGCAAAGTTTTAAAGTCGAGCGAAAATTATTATAATCCGCTGGCTCCTGGCGACCAAGTTGTGCTTGATGATGATTCGATTGAAGAAGATAAGGCTTTAATTTGTGATTTGCTTCCTCGCAAGAACGAATTTGTTCGCTGGAATGTTAAAAAACGTCAGCCGCAGATTTTGGCGACTAATTTGGATTATTTGCTGATTGTAACAACTCCAGACGAACCGCCGTTTAGACCTCGCTTTATTGACAGAGCTTTAGCTCAAGCAGAATATGAAAATCTTGAAGCGATTATTGTTTGCAATAAATATGATTTGATTTCTGGGCAAGGAAAATCTGGAACTTCTTTTTTAAGTGACGACTTTGCTGATGTTGATGACTTTGCTGGCACAAGCGACGCTTTGGGCGAAGAGACTGACGCTTATCTAGCACAAGATCCACTTTTTGAACAAAACCGCCAGTTTGACAATTCAAGCGAAAATCAACTAGCGCAAGAGACGCTTTCTTGGCGCAAGAATCGCTTTTTTGACTCAAGCGACGCTTCTCTGGCACAAGTGCCGCTGCAATCAGAAAATCAGCGAAACCATCAAAATCCTAAAAATCAGCAAAAATCTCTTGCACTTGCAGAACAATTTGAAAGGCAACTGCAAATTTGGGAAAGTGTGGGCTACAGAGTAATTCGTTCGAGTGCAAGAACTGGCGAAGGAATTGAAGAGTTGGCGCATTTAATTGAAAATAAACTTAGTGCTTTTGTAGGTCAAAGTGGCGTTGGAAAAAGTTCAATTATTAATGTTTTAGACAACAACGTGGTTTTAAAAACTGGAAGTCTTTCGCAAAAATACGGAAAAGGTTGCCACACAACAACAAAAGGTTCGCTTATTCACTTAAATCTTGACGAAGCTTTGGTGGGCGGGCGAAAAGGTGCAACTGCAAACATAATTGACACGCCGGGAGTTAGGCGATTTTTACTTCACGATATTTCGCCTGAAAATTTGGCGTTTTATTTTCGTGATTTTAAGCCTTTTTTGGGAAAATGCAATTTTGGAATGAGTTGTTCGCATATTCACGAAAGCGGTTGTGCAATAAAAGCGGCAGTTCAAAGCGGAAAAATTGCTCCTGAACGCTATGAAAGTTGGCTGCGGATTGTTGAAGAAATGAAATCTGGAAATTATGAATGATTTTTTTTGTAGCGAGTTCTTCTGTTCATCGTTGATGTCGTTATTGCGAGGAAATAAGCAATCGGCTGGCAGTTCACTGCAATAAGTGCCGCTTCTCGCGAGCAAGTGTCAGTCGCTAACTCAGCGTCCGCTTTACTGCAACGACTGGCGGTTTTCCTGCAACCAGCGTCAGCCCCTAACAAAACCGCAAATTTTCTAACGCCACCGCCAGCTCACAAATCAAACTGCCAGTTCCCAAATCAGCGTCAGTCCTCGAAGTAACGCCCGAACCGCTAGTTACTTATGAAACTGACAGTTCTTCTGTGCTAAGTGTTAGCAGATTGCCACGTCGAACTAAAGTTCTTCTCGCAATGACGCGTTAAGTTGCAAGTTTTTCTGCAAAAAGTGCCAGTTCTTGCGACAAAACTGCCAGTTACTTAAGCGACTGTCAGTTCTAAAAGTAACTGTGCGAAATCTGAATTTT
>CAZLXK010000200.1:0-5026 GCA_964563305.1 uncultured Treponema sp. | reverse complement strand
CATAAGTCCTGCAACAAAAGCACCTTTTGCTCTAATTCCCTTGTTGATTCCAAACAAAAGTTTATTGTACAAAAGTGGAACTCCGAGCATAATTGTGATTTTTCCGTCGTGAAGTTCTTTCATCAACTTTGAAACCGCCATTGATTTTCCAAAAACAATTTCTGCTCCAGATTCCAAAGGACAAACAAAAGCGGCTTGCATTGTGTAAGCGTGATGAATTGGAAGTAAAGCGTAAAAAACGTCGCGATTGTCAATCGTAAAGTTGGTTTGTGCAATAAAACCGTCGCAAATTAAATTTTTGTGAGAAAGCATAACGCCTTTTGGAATTCCGGTTGTGCCAGAAGTAAACAAAATTGCTGCAGTGTCGTTTTCAGTTGGCATTTCATTAAAGGCAACTTGCGATTTTGCTTTTAAGTTGTAAACATAATTTTCGGCTTTGCTTGGATTTAGAGATTTTATAAGTAAAGCAGGAAATTCTTTTGAAATAAAATCAATTTTTTCATCATCAACAATAGCAATTTTAGGTTCAGAACGTTTTATAATGTTGCAAACTTCATGTTCGTGAAGTCCGTTGTCAATAGGAATAATAATTCCGCCAGCGTAAAGTGTCGCGTGAAAAACTAAAGCCCATTCAGGAGAATTTTTTCCGCTAACTGCAACTTTGTCGCCTTTTTTAATTCCATTTTCAATAAGCCATTGTGCTAAGGTTTTAACTTTTTCTAAAACTTGTGCGTAAGTTAAAGTGTTTCTTTCATCATTTGGTCCATCAAAAACTGTAAAGTACGGACGCTGACCATTTCGTTTAGTTTGAATTTCAAGCATTTCAGGGAATGTTGGCCATTCGCCTTTAAAATCTTTGCCTCGAAAATCATCAAGATATTTCCAAGGAATTTCTTTTGCTTTCATTTTTGACCTCTTAGTAAAATTTATTTGTGTATGAACTTTAATTCTAATTCTAATTATTTATGAATTCAATAAATTTTTTTTTATATTTTAAGGATTTTATGATTAGATTTTGATTTTAAGATTTTGTGTTAAACTGACAGATTTTTATTTTGAAGAAATTTTTATCCATTTTTCATCAAAAACTTCTAGCAAAGAATTTTTTTCAGTTACGTTTCCAATTTTAAAAACGTTCATTTTTATTGGAAAAAATTCTTGATTAAATTTTTTAATAAATTCTTTAAGCGAAAAATCTGAAAAATTTTGCGTTTGATTTTCTAGAATTTGTGCAAAATAAATTTTTAATGTTTTAGAAAAGTTGCCCGATTTTATTTGACTTGTTTCTTCAAGTTCTTTGCGTTCTGATTGTTCAAAATTTTCTGAATTAAAAAAATCCAACTTTATAGAAAAATAAAATTTCTCGTTTTCAAAATCAATTTTTTCAATTTGCGATTTGCATAAGTTTTTTAAATCAAAATTTTCAGAATCATCAAAAAAAGCCCAAAGTGGAAAAAGTGGAAAAATTCTTGCCTTTTTATTTTTTAAGTTTTCAAGCGAAAAATTATTAAAATCAAAAATAAATTCTTGTTGAATTTTTGTAAGTAAAAAAGTTACATCTTTATGCGCAATTAAAACTTTCATTAAAAAAGTATAGAGCATTTTTTTTCAAAAAGGTAGTATTTAATTATGAAGAAAAAATTTTTAATAGCAATTTATGCACTAAGTTTGGCTCTTTTTTTTGTTCTTCTTGGAATTTTTATTTATTCAAAAAGTCAAAAACTCAATTCAAATTTAAGTTTAAATGGCGAAAATTTAATTGCCTTAAACAAAAATGCTGTAAAATCAGAATGTAAAAATCCTTCTAAAAAACCTTACATTTTTTATTCTTTTAGCGAGTCACAAAAAGTTCATTTTAAGAATTTGATTTTAAATCAAGGCGGAGCATTAAATTTTACTTTACAATTAAAAAATCAAAATCAAGAAATTTCTAGTGAACAAAATCTTGCTCAAAATCAGAAAATTTTAAGTTTGGGTTTTTTGTACGCTGATGATTTTGAAGGCAAAAATAAATTGAAAAAAACTTTAGAAAATCGTCCGATGATTGTTGCGGATTTTTCTGAAACTGACGAAACGAAAATAAATTTAATTTTTAATTTTTCAAAAACGTCGCAAGTTCCTCAAGGATTTTTTATTCACGGAACTTTTCCTTACGAATTGCTTAGCGTTCAAGAATGTAAAAAAGTTTTAGGTTTTTCAAAAAAATCTTCTGAAAAAAATTCAACTTTTGCTTTTGGTGAAAACGGCGGAACTGTGGATTTCTCTTTTAAAAGTTTTGATTTTTCTTTTGGCGAAAAACTTTTTCTTGGCGAAAAATCATCTTTTGAAAAAACTGATAAAAGTGGCGAAAAAAATTTTGCACTTGAAACAAAAAATGAAAGTTCTTCAAATCAAAATCAGAATAAAAATTTTTTTCCTGTAATAAAATTTTCAATGCTTAGCGTTCAAGATATTGGAAGTTCAAAAAATCAATTAAGAATTCAAGCAAAATATGGAGAAGAAAATTTAAATATTCGGCGAACAAAAAATATAAATGAATTTTATTTGCAAACTGCCACTTTCAAAAATCCTTGTGCGACTTTGGAATTTTTGAGCAACGAAAATTTAATTAAAGAAGTTTTTATGTTTGAAAATGAAAATAAAAATCTTTTAGAAAATTCAAATTATGAAGCAATAAAAACTGATTTAGGTTTAGTTGTGGATTGGAATCAAAATAATTGGCGACATTCTGATTATGAAATTTTTGAGTGGGAAAATTTTCCTAAAGTTTTGATTTTTGATTTTGCAAATTATCGGATTCAAAATGAATTTTTAACGCGAATGGCGTATTTTGTTGAAAAATCTGGCTACAAAGGAACTTTTGTAAGTGATGATTTTGTCCGCAATCGTCACGGATATAATGCTCACGATTACAAAGCAAAAGATTTGGCTGAATTTTTTACGCAAGCGGAATTGCAAAATTTTAAATTAAATCAAAGTGAAATTCTTTTGCGCGAAATTCTTTTGTATAACGGTTTGATTGTGGAAAATAATTCTAAAACTTTTAGTGAAGGCAAAGGCGCGATAATTTCAATTTCAAGAGAATCGCCTGAATATTTGAGATGGCGACTTTTGGCTCACGAAGCTTGGCACGGAATTTATTTTACTGATGAAAATTTTAGAAATGCGGTTGCGGCACTTTACAATTTGTTTGATGAAGAATCTTTGGAATTTATAAAAGTTTATTGGAAAACTCAACCCGGACTTGAATACGATATTAACGATGAATATTTGATGCAAAATGAATTTATGGCTTACATAATGCAAAACTCTTCGCCAAAAAATTATTTTTTAGAACTTGCAAATCGTCCTTCTGTAAATAGAATTGAAGGTGATTTAGCATCTTACATTCGAAGCACTCAAGCGCAAGCATTTGAAGAAGCAGGAAATTTCTTAAATGATTACGTTTTTGATAATTGGGGACTTGCGTGCGGAAGAGTGAGTTTAATTACAAAATAAAATTGTTCTCGCTAGAAGTGCGTTTTTTATTTTACATCAAGATTAAAAAGTTTTTCTGCTCTTATTGTTGTTGGCGGTCCGTGTCCTGGTAGTAAAATTGTGTCTTCAATTTGAGAAAGAATTTTTTCTTGAATTTTATCTTTTAAAAGTTTTTCAGAATATTTATTTGTAGTGCCACTTATTCTTCCAGCGTTGATTGTGTCGCCAGTAAACATTACATTTTCAATTTTAAAAACCATGCTGTCGGCGGAATGTCCGGGAACTGAAAAATATTCAATGTTTAAGCCAGCAATTTTTATTTTTCCATCGCCACGCAAAACTTCTGTGCTTACGCCTTGAACTTCAAAATCGCCAGCATAAATTTTTGTGCTATAAATTTTAAGCAAAGTTTTTAATCCTTGAACATGTTGCTTGTGATTGTGAGTTATTAAAACTGCTTTTAAAGTATAATCGCCAAATTCAATTTGATTTATCATATCAAAAGTAACTTTTCCAGGATCAATAATAATTGCTTCCATTACTTTTGGATCATCGTTCACAACAACGTAGGAATTTGTAAAACCGTCAAAACTTAAATCAAAATAAATTTTCATAGTTTTAAATCTCCTTCGTTATTTGAAGTTGTAGAATTTCTAATGTCGCTAATAAAACTTCCTTCGTGCCGATTCATTAAAGCTTCGCGAGTATTTGAAAGTTTAAAAGAAACGTTGTCTTTCATAGATTCGTAAAAAACTGTTTTCTTTAAGTTGCAATTATTCATAGAAACTGTGATTAAAACTGATTTTATAAATCGACTGTTGTAAAGATCGCTGTCGTCAAAACTTGTTTGGTAAGCAGTAATTCCGTTAAAATTATTATGAATTAAATCGCTGCCGGTTAAAATAACGTGAACCAATTTTGAGCCAGAAAAATTTGTAAACTGAATGTTGCTCGCAATTAAATCACAATCAGTGCAAGTGCAAAAATCTAAATTGCACATTTGCATTGTTAAACCGTTTGAATGAATATTTTTGAGTGTGCAGTTAGAAAAGTTGCAACCGAAAAATTTTTTGTTGTTTAAATCGTCGCCTGAAAAACTCATTCCGCTTGCATTTAATCCAACAATTTTTTGATGTTGATTTATATATTTTTTTATTTGAGAAGAAATTTTTTCTCTTTCAGGATGATGCTCAAGACAAAATCCAAAATCAGCATTATTTTGTTTTGTGTGTAAATCAAAATCTTTTACTAATTCTCCGTTTTCATCAAAATAAGAAAGTGCTAACTTTGAGCATTTTTTGCATTTACACAAATTTAATTCGAACATTCTGAAATTTTATGCTATTGAAGTTAAATAGTCAAATGGATAAAATCGAAAATATGTGTTGGAAGTGTGGGAAGAATATAGAATCAAAAAATATTTACTTTAGTGATGAATGTTCATTTTGTCATTCTGATTTACATTCATGCAAAAATTGTAATTTTTATTTGCCAGCTTCTCATTATGATTGTCATGAAAGTGTTGAGGAAAATATTTCTGACAAAGAAA
>CAZLXK010000199.1:0-5030 GCA_964563305.1 uncultured Treponema sp. | reverse complement strand
CTTAATCCAGAAGAAGCACTTTCTTACGGACTTATTAGTAAGGTTATTTCAAAACGTTCTGAACTTAATGAAATTGCTAAAAAATAAGTTTTAAACTTTCCGTAAAATTTATAAATGTATTTCGAATTTTCTGATTCTATAAAAACTGAAATTCTCTTTGCAATGGAAGATCAAACATCAGAATATTTTTTTGATTGTAAAAATCTTACTTTGGTAAATAAAAATGAATTTGAAAACTTAAAATCAGAAAAAAATCTTGATAATTTTGATGACAGATATGTAAAAATTCCAAAATGGACAAGTGCTGATGGTTATGCTTTGCTAGAGGAATTTGTGGATTCTTTATATTCTCCGCTTGCAAGAGAAGATTTAAAACGAACGTTGTCAAGTGGAAGGGGGGTGTTTAGAAATTTTAAAAATGTATTAAAAATGTACCCTAACGTTGAAAAACGCTTTGCTTTATTTAAAAATAAAAAAATGCAAGTAAAAATTGCTGATTGGTACAATAATCTTCGTGAATCTTGGGGACTTGAAGCATTAGAAAGTATTGATGAAGATGCTTTTAGCACAGAAGAGCTTGTTCAAAATGATTTTGAGTTTCGTGAATATGATTTTTCTAAGGACAAAAATCACGTAAAGCACGGAGAAGAAATTTTAGCAAATGAATTAAAAGAGCAGTTTTCAGGTGATTTAGGTCAGACTGTTGCTTTTTTGTGGAACAGATTTACTGACATATCTTCCGCTGAAAATAAGTTTGGGTTTGTAAGTTATTCTCATGCAGAAGAATTTATTGGTTGCGTCTTGTATTCATTTTGTCCGTCCTCTGCAAAAAAAACTGTTTTACTTACAGATTTTTTTGTTTTACAGAATTTTCGAGGTTTAGGCATTGGAAGAGAATTGCTTTCCAAAAGTCTTCTTTTATTAAAAAATGCGAAAATTCAATGGGTAATAATTTCAAATATTATTGTCCCTAATTCAATGGACCCCTTATTATTAGAAATGGGATTTGAAAAATTTGGTTCAGGATATAGGGCAAATTTATTAAAGGAGGTGTAATAAAAATTTACATCCTTGTAATTTTTATTACGCAAATTGCGTTGCAATTTGTATTTCGTGCCTCCTTGCACGACCGTTAACGCGGTGTTTTTTTAAGGAGTAAAATAATGGCTTATAACCATGACAATGAGTTTAATGAAGAAAAAATTGCTTTGTTTCTTCAAGAATCGGTAAAAAATGTAGAAAATGCCTCAGAACAAGATATAAAGGCTTTTGACAAAATCAAGAAATTAATCAAAAAAAATGTTCCTTTTTCTCGCAGAAAGTATGTTTATGCTTATCTTGTAAAAAATGCAGCAATGAGTTTTCGCTCAAATCGCTTTAGAAAAGACAAAGATGATCGTTTTTCTCGTGGCAAAAAAACAGAACGTAATGCTCGCTTAGAAAATACAAATCTTGGAACAGAAGAACACAGAGAACGTCCGCCACGCATTCAAATCGACCCTTCTGCTGCAACAACAATTTTTATTGGAATTGGACACAATCGTCGCGTTTCACCAAGAGATTTAGTTGGACTTTTAGTAAGCGTTTCTGGTTTGGAAAAGCAGAGAGTTGGCGAAATTAGAGTTCTTGCAAATTATTCATTTATTCAACTTTACACAGAAGATTGCGAAAAAGTAATTTCAACTCTTAACGGTTATGAATATCGCGGAAAGAAATTAAGTGTAAGTTATTCCAAAAAAAAGGATGACGGCGAAGAACTTGTTGTAAATTCATCTGAAAATTCTAGCACAAACGAAAAATCAAGTTCTGAAACTGAAAAAAAATCTTATAGATTTGCAGAAGAAGAAACAATTCCTTCTAATGTTTCAAACGAAGGACATTCAGATAATTCTGTAAATTTGGAAGAAGAAAAAATTGCTGCAGAACAAAAAGCTTTCGCTGCAGAACAAAAAGCATCTTCAAGTTCAGATTTAGAAAGCGAAAAAGAAATCATAAAACCTTTTTCAGAAACAACTGACGACGGCCAAGTAAAATCTCATTTTGGCGACGGTGCCGCATATTGATAAAAATTATACAAACAGGACCATTTTTTCAAAATTCTCTAATTGTTTCGTTAAGCGGAAATTTTGAAAATGGTTCTAAAGTTTTTGTAGTTGATCCTGCTTCTTGCGATTTTAGTTCTGATAAAAATAAAATTAGTTCTTTTCTTCAAGAACATTGCCTTAATTTAGTTGCAATAGTTTTAACTCACGGACATTTTGATCACGTTGCGGGACTTCCTTATCTTAAAGAACTTTATCCTTCAGTTCCGATTTTAATTCACAAAGCAGATTCAAATTTGATTGGCAGTAAATCTCAAATTGCTCAAAAAGAAATTTTAAATTTTATGGATTTTGAAGAATTTTTGCCTTACGTTTCAAATCTTCCAAATGCTGACTTTTTTCTTGAAGATTATAAAACTTTATTTTCTTACGTAAAAATTCCTCAAATGAAAAACTGGAAAATTATTCATACTCCAGGACATACAAAAGGAAGTTGCTGTTTCTACAACGAAGGCGAAAAAATTTTAATTGCTGGCGATACAATTTTTTATCATTCTTGGGGAAAAACTGATTTGCCTGGCGGAAGTGAAAAAGATATTCAGCAAAGTTTACAAAAAATTTATTCAAGTTTGCCAAAAGATACGCAAGTTTTTTCAGGACACAATGAATGTAAATATTTTTTAGGTGAAAATTTACCTTTTTAACTTTAAATATTATAAGGAATTATTTGAGATCCTTCTATTTGCCAAAAGATTGGCGAAAAATCAGAATTATTTTTATGAACTTCCAAAGTTGCAAAACAAGGTTTTTGTTCTCCTCGTGGACGAGAGCAACTTCCCGGATTTAAAATCAAAATTTTTGGATAAGTTAATTGACTTTTTGCAATATGCGTGTGTCCATAAAAAACTAAATCACTGTTATCAAGATGAGCAAGTTCTAAAAGTTTTTCATTTCCGCCGTAAACTGAATGTAAATGTCCGTGTAAAACAAATCCTTTGTGATTGCAAACTTTAAAATTTTGAATTTGCGGAATTACAAGTTGACTAAAAGCTACTTTTTTTGAATCAAAAGAATGTTCAATGTTTTTTAAAGGATAAAATTTTGCATCGTTATTTCCCTGACAAAGTGCAATAACTGGCGGAATATATTCTTGGAGTTCTTTTGAATAAATTGCTTGCTCTAAAATTTGAATAACATCATAAACTCCGTCGCCACAAAAAATAAGAATGTCGCTTTCTTTCCCTTTGAATTTTAAAATTCTTTGAAGAACAAAAACATTGTTGTGCGAATCAGAAACAATCAAAATATTTGCTTTTTCTTGATTTTCAAGTTCTTCAATAGATTTTCTGCTTCCTAAAAGTCCTAAAATATCTTGCGTAAAAGAATTCAATTTTTTATTTTCCTTTTTGAAATCGGCTCAAAATAAAACTTAATCTTCGATTATAAAATGATTTTTTGAACTTAAACCAGTTTCGCTGTCAATGTAATGATGAATTTTTTTGTCACCAACAATGCTTTGCACGTGATAAATTAAATTTTTGTCTTGTGTAATTGGAGAATTTAATTCGGTTAAATAATTTATTGCGTTAATGAGAATGTGCTTAAAATCTTCATCGCGAGTTTGCGTAATTTCAGAATTTATTGATTTTTCCATTGTCGAAGTTTCGCCTTCAATCACAAAAGAACTTGTTGCTTCTTGTCCTAAAATATCATCTTGCGGAAAAAATGAAAAAACTGAATAAGGTTCTTGCGAGTTCCATGAATCTTGAAGTCGAGCAATTACTGTGTGAGTTCGCTCTGGTGCTCCGAGCAAAATAATTCCTAATAAATCAAAATCACTAATCGCTCCGTAAAAATTTGAAATTCTTGAATGTAAATCATTTGGATACAAAATAGGGTAGATTAGTCCGCCGTTTTCTTTTAAGCCGAATTTTTCACTTAAAAGTTCTAAACTTGAATTATAAAAATTTTCGTCGTTGTAACCGTAGCCAAAAAGAACAACAACAGTTTTTCCGCTATAAGAATCTGGATGTAAAAAAGTATTTTGATTCTTATACAATTCAGAACTTTCTTGAACATTTAATTCCATGTTGCTTTGAAAATATTTATTTGAATCATCAGTTTTGTTGCATGAAGAAAAATAAAATGCACTTAACGCAAACATTGTAAAAAGTATAATTTTGTTTGTTTTGATTTTCATTCTTGCGATTTTACAATAATCTTTCAAAAAAATAAACTGAAAGTTCTTTAGATTTTAATTTCGATTTTGCAATTCTTTTTTTTTAGGATTTTTAATTTTTAGCACGAACTTTTTGTTTCAATATTAAACTTTAATTTTCTAAGATTAAATCGCAAACACAAGCGTCGGTTGCTTTAATTAAATCTTGAGGTTTTAATGCAAGTTGAATTCCTCGAACTCCGCCACTTATATGAACTTTGTCGAGACTTAAAACGCTTTTGTCAATAAAAGTGCGAAACTTTTTTTTCATTCCTAAAGGCGAGCAACCGCCTCTTACATAACCTGTTAATGCTAAAAGTTCTTGCGGTTTTACAGGATTTACATCTTTTGCTCCAGATGCAATTCTTGCTTTTTTTAAGTTTATTTCGTGAATTGCACTTTGGCAAAAAACTAAAATTTCTTTTGTTTCAGTTCGCATTACAATAGTTTTAAAAACGCTTTCCGCTTGAATTCCTAATTTTTTTGCGGTAAGTTCTGCGGCACCTTTTTCAAGTTCATGCTCGCCGTCGTCTTCATATTCTTTTGCTTCATAAGGAATTTTTAAAGTTTCTAGAATTCTCATTGCGTTAGTTTTTTTCATTTTTTTGTAGCACTCGAATTTGTAATATAAGTATTATTGTTCTTGAAAAGTTCAATAGAATCAATACGATTTTTCCAGTATTCTGCTTCAGTTTTTGTTGTGTAAGGTCCAACTCGAAGTCTGTAATAAAGATTATTTTTTGAATCCGTGTAAGTAAAAACTTCACATT
>CAZLXK010000198.1:0-5050 GCA_964563305.1 uncultured Treponema sp. | reverse complement strand
AATTAAAAAATTTAAAAGAAAAAATAACTTCTTATGCCAACAATTTTTATTTTCCAGAAGAACTTGAATATATGGAATTTTTAGATAAGTCAATAAATTCTTTGGAAAATGAAAGCAAAACTTATCGTCAAAAAAATTCAAAAAATTTTCCCGGCGGGCTTTTAGATTTTTCTGATTATGAAAAACCTGTAATTGTAGTGCCAGACATTCACGCTCGTGCAAAATTTTTACTTGATTTGCTGAACTTTAATTTAAAAGACAAACTTAAAAAAGACATTTGTGTTTTAGACGCGTTAAATCAAAATGAAATAAAAATAATTTGTGTTGGAGACGGAGTTCATTCTGAAGCAAGAGGATTGGAGCGTTGGAAAAAAGCATGGAACGATTATAAGAAAGGAATTTTTGACGGAGATGCAATGCGCGAAGAAATGAAAGAGAATATTTCTACAATGATGATTGTAATGCTTTTAAAAAATGTTTTTACTTGCGACTTTCACTTTTTAAAAGGCAATCACGAAAATGTTTTAAATGAAAACTTTGGCGGAAATTTTTCTTTTAGAAAATTTGTTTTAGAAGGAGAAATGTGCCTAAAGTTTATTCAAGAAGTTTACGGTGATGCGGTTTTGCATTTAATTTCTGTTTGGGAAAAATCACTTCCAGTTTTCGCCTTGTTCAAAAATTTTTGCATAAGTCACGCTGAGCCGCTTGAAGTTTATAATCGCGAAGAAATTGTAAATTGTTTTCAAAATCCAGATGTAATAAAAGGTCTTACATGGACTCCAAACGACGCAGTTGAAGAAAACACTTGTTGGGAAACTTTTAAGAACTTAAATCCGAATGCAAAAAAAAGAAATTTCTTTTATCTTGGCGGACACAGACCTGTAAAAGAAAAATTTGATTTAAGACAAAATGGCACTTACATTCAGTTTCACAATCCGAATCAAGAAAATATAGCATTTTGTCTTCCTGGAAAAAAAATAAATTTAGAAAGCGATATTTTTAGTGTTGAAAATTTATAAAAAAATATCACTCTAAACGGTGATTGAGCTTGTGGTTGCTGAGCGAAGTCGAAGTATTGAAATCACATCAAGCACCGTAAAAATTTGGAGAAAATTTTTTATGCAAGTTGAAATGATTGGAAAATATAAAATTATTTCCGTAGTTGCTGTTGGCGGAATGGGAACAGTTTACAAAGCAATTCATCCGTCACTAAAGCGACAAGTAATCATAAAAAAACTTATTTTAAAAAACGGAAATTCTACAATCCGCGAAAGATTTAAGCGAGAAGCGAGAATTCTTTTGGATCTTTCAAGTCCTTATATTGTGCGAATGTTTGATTATTTTTCTGAAGGACGTTCAGATTATATTGTTCTTGAATTTGTTGACGGAATGTCTTTGGATAAATTGATTGAAAAACAAATTTCTTTGCCGCCACAACTTGCACTTTTAATTTTTTTAGATGCTTGCTACGGACTAAAAGTTGCTCATTCAAAAAATATTGTTCATCGTGATATAAAACCAGGAAACATTTTAATTTCAAAACGTGCCGAAGTAAAACTTGCTGATTTTGGAATCGCTTCAGAAGAAAAAGAAGATAATATTTCTTTAGCTCAAAATCAAAATTCTTTATTAAAATCTGCACAAAATTTTCAAGATTCACAAAAAGATATTACGCAAATAGGAATTGCTTTAGGAACTCCAGCGTATATGAGCCCGGAGCAACTTGAAGATTCTCGATCTGTTGACCAGCGAGCCGACATTTATTCAATGGGCGTAATGCTTTACGAAATGCTCACAGGTTCAAAACCTTACTCTGGAGATATGGCACCAGAAACAATTTCCAAAATCAAAAAAGGAAAATATATTGCGCCAGAAAAGTTGGATAAAAAAATTCCTTTTGTTGCTCGTCAAATCATAAAAAAAATGATGAAGCCAAATCCTCAAAAGCGTTATCAAACGATTGATCCTGTGATAAAAAAAGTAAAACGTTACTTAAAAAAATATGATACGCACGCAATTCGTGTTGGACTTGCAAAATCAATACTTTCGCCTAGTCAAATAAAATTGCCTTTATATCAGCCAAAAAAACATCCTGCACGCAAAGCGTTTTTAATTTTCTGCGGAATTTTGTGTTTTGCTTTTTTAATTGCGTTTGCTTGGAAAGAAGGATTTTTTTACAGAACAATTTTGCGTCCTTGGTTTACGAGAGTAACTTTAACTTTAGAAATTCCTTCTACATCAAGCGTAAATGCAGATTTGCCAGCCCGAGCATTTTTCTTTGAAAATGACAATCAAGAAATTCCAGAAGTAAAGGGAAGCCGAAGAATTTTTTTTATGTCAAAAAACAAATCAACTAATGAACAAAATATAAAATATGTAATAAAATCAGTTTACTTAAAACCCGGCGAATACAGAGTAAAAATTGCAGAAGGACCTTACGTTTACTGGCAAAGTTTTTCGGTTGGAAAAGAAAGCAAAAATCTTGAATTAAACTTTTTAAAAAATGCTAAGCGAAATATTAAAATTCACACAAGTGCCACCGACTCTCAAAGCGGAAAAGATTTAAGTTCAAAAGCAATATTTAAAATCTTAGTTGGCAATGAATGGAAAAACTTAAACGAACTCGATTCAAATCTTTTGCGAACAGGAAATGTTTATAAAATTCTTGCAACTTGCGACGGATATAAAGACGAATACTTTAGTTTAAGATTGGATTGGTATCAAGATGAACTTTTTATAAATTCTAGTCTTGAAAAAAAATAGGAAATAAAAATGAAAGTAATTCTTTTTGCAAAAGAAGATCAAAAAAACGTTCTTGTTGATCTTGTAAATCTTGTATGTAATAAAAAATATGACATCATCTTTTTTACAAAACTTTCTAATTTTGCTCGATTTATTTATGATTCTGCAAGTAAAAAACAAAGCGAAAATTCTTTTGATGAAATTTTTTTAATTTTTGCAGATTACAGTTTTTTTCCAATGGATTCTATAAATCCTTATTTGGCTTTGATTCGAAATCAAGTTGCATTTCCTTTGTGTTTATACAATGATCCTTATCCAAAACCTGAACAAAGAGCAGCGTATTGGATTAGCAAAAATCATTTTTACTACGAAAATTTTATAAGCGAAAAAAGATTTTCTGAAATCTCAGACGTTTTTGAAAAACTGCAATATTTTTTACTTTTACCAAACGTTTCTAAAAAAATTTCTGTAATTTGTGATTTTTATAAATCGATAAATAATCAAGATGAAATTGAAAGTGAAAATCAAAATCAAATTGAATCAAGTTCACTAAAAATCATAAAATCAAAATCTGAAAAAACTTTGCCTAATTCTC
This sequence comes from uncultured Treponema sp., assembly GCA_964563305.1. GTDB lineage: Bacteria > Spirochaetota > Spirochaetia > Treponematales > Treponemataceae > Treponema_D. Next base: position 1,713 of record CAZLXK010000198.1, on the reverse strand, counting down.
GTTGCAAATTTTTAAAATATTTTTTGTCGCACTTAAATGAAGAAATTGAATTAAAAACGCTTTCAAATTTTATGTGGGGAGCTTCGCTTCAAGATAAATCAAAATCACTTTATGCTTACATAAACGATTTGCGGCGAATGTTAGAAAATATTGCTAATTGTGAATTTGAATTGCTTAGAACAAGAAAAGGTTTTTATAAAATGCAATTCAAAAAAAACGCTGATTGAGCAATGTTCATAAATCTTAAAAATCTACTGAAAGATTTGCTTTTATAAATGAAAGTTTTAAATCTTTTAATTTTTCTGTGATTGAAACTTTGTAAATATGAGGATTCAAAATTCTTTTATAAGACGAATCTAAAGTTTCAAGTTCCTGAATCATTTTTTCTTTGCTCAAATTAAGTTGCTCTTTTTCTGGAAGACGTTCTTGAAGTCGCTTGCCATTTTCAAGTTTCTTTTTTAAAAGTGATTTTATTTTTGAAGCTTTAAAAACAAATTGTCTGTAATCAATCATTGTGTGATAAAAGCGATATTCTTTGTTTTCTTCAAGAGTTTCGTCTTCTAAAGAAAGAATGTCTGCTCTTGCCATTCCGTTTGAATCATAAAGTCTAAAAACATTTTTTATTCCAGGATTTGTATTTTTTGTAGGATTGTCGCTGAACTTCATAGTTGCTTGCATTTTTTGAGTTTGCGGATTGAATCGGCTCGCAAGTTTGTAAACGCCAGAAAAACTTGACTCACTTCCGCCAGTAATCATATTTGTTCCAACTCCCCAAGTTGAAATTGGTGCGTTTTGCTGAACTAATGTTTCAATAATTTCTTCCGTAAGTTCATTTGAAACAGAAATAAACGCTTGAGGAAATCCCGCTTTGTCGAGTTCCTTTCGAACTTCTGTGCTAAGATACGCAATGTCGCCAGAATCAAGTCGCACGCCAAAATTATAACCTTGAGCAACAAGTTTTGAGCCAACTTTGATTGCATTTTTTATTCCGCTTTTTAAAGTGTCGTAAGTGTCAATTAAAAAAACTGATTTTTCTGGATAAATTTTCGCGTAAGTTTCAAACGCTTCTAATTCAGTCGGAAAAGACATTACCCAAGAATGTGCCATAGTTCCGCTTGCTGGAATTCCCAAAATTTTCGCTGCCAAAGTGTTGCTTGTGCTTGACGCTCCGCCAATAAACGCTGCACGAGTTGCACAAAGTGAACCGTTAATTCCTTGCGCTCGCCTTAAACCAAATTCCATTATGTCGCCTTTTTTACTTGCGAGCCAAATTCTTGCAGTTTTTGTTGCGATAAGACTTTGAAAATTTATTGTGTTTAGAACAATTCCTTCAATAATTTGTGCTTCGATTAGTTTTGCATGAATTCTGATAATTGGTTCTTGCGGAAAAATAATTGAACCTTCGTCAAAAGAATAAATGTCGCCAGAAAAATGAAAGTTTTTTAAATAATCAAGAAATTCATTTTCGAAAATTTTTTGTGATTTTAAGAATTCAATATCATCATCAGAAAAAGAAAAATTTGTAATCGCGTCGAGCAAAGTTTCAATTCCGGCAAAAACGCTAAAACCGTTGTTAAAAGGATGTCGTCTAAAAAAAACGTCAAAGACAACTTCTTGATTCATATTTTCTTTCCAATAACCTTGAGCCATTGTAAGTTCGTAAAAATCTGTAAAAAGAGCGTCGCTTGTTGTGAGCAAATTTAAATTTTTTTG
>CAZLXK010000197.1:3475-5074 GCA_964563305.1 uncultured Treponema sp. | reverse complement strand
GCCGTAAGGCAAGTGCGAAGCACCGAAGCGAAAGCGTAGTCGCGAAAAGCGGGTTAGCACAGAAAATTCGCTCCAAAAGAAAAAAATTACGAAAATAAAAATTAGAGGTAAAAAATGAAAACAAAAAATTTAATTAAGCAACTTTCCGTAAAAAATATTTCGCAAGAAGACGGCGAGTTTTTGGTGAAAATTTTACTTTCTCAAGGAATTTTAGAAAGTGTGGTTTACAAAGCGTCGCCTTCTTCGCAAAAATTTGTGGATTTTTTAGAAAATTTTTGGTCTTGGGAAAAATCCGCGTATATAAAAGAAAAAATTTTTTTTTAATCAGTCGATTCATAAATCTTACGCAAATCGGAACGTTAATATTGTAAAAAATCATTATGTTCCGTTTTTTAAGGACAAAAGTTTGGGTTCGATTACGAGAACAGACGTGAAAAATTTTCAGATTTATCTAGGAAGTAAAAATTTAAGCACAGAATCTATAAATCAAATTACTAGAATTGGAGTTACGGCGTTAAAATGGGCGTTTTTTAATAAGTTTACGCAAAATAATTGTTTTGATGGAATTTTTTATTGTTCTGTAAAACATAAAACGCGAGAAATTTTGACTTTTGACGAAGCACAAAAACTTTTTAAGTCTGAATGGAAAAATAAAAGTTCTAAACTTGCGAATTTGATTGCAATGTGCACTGGACTTAGAGCCGGCGAAATTAGGGCTTTGCGGATTTGTGATTTTGGCGAAGACAGACTTTACGTGCGACATTCTTGGTCAGATTTTGAGCATAAATTGAAAAGTCCAAAAAATTCTTGTGAAAGGCAAGTTCCTCTTCCTAAATTTTTGGTGAAGATTTTGAAAGATTATTTATTTTGTGATCTTTCTGATGATTCTGACGGATTTTCTTGTGGTTCTGATGATTTTTCTGATGATTCTAGCGGACGAGAAATTTTTCTTGCTAAGAGCGAGTCTTCTTGCGAAACTTGTAGCGAAAAAGTGGAAAGTTCTTGCAGTAACACGGCGGATTCTTGTGGTAAAGACGCAACGTCTTGCAGTGATAAGTCAAATTCTTATAGTAAAGAAGCGACGTCTTGTAGCGACGCTGTGGCTTCTTGTGTTAAAGAGCCGATTTCTTGCAGTAAAAAAGCGGAGATTTCTTCTAAAAATCAGCAAAATCAGCGAAATTTTTTGTTTCCTTCAAAAATTAAAGATTCTAAAAATCAGCAAATTCCCGAAAATCCTAAAAAGTGGCGAAAAGATTTAAAAATTCAATTAAAAACTTTGGGAATTCAAAAAGAAAATGTGGTTTTTCATTCTTGGCGACATTTTTATTCAACCGTAATGGCTGAGCAAGTGGAACTTCGCAAGTTGAGTTTAGTTACGGGGCACAAAAGCTTGAAAGTTCTCGAACATTATTCTGAACACGTTCTTAACGAAGATTGGCGAGAAGTTCAAAAAATCAGCGAAAATCTTTTTTCGGCAAAGATGAAAGATTGTTTTGCTAAGCGTCGCTGATGTGGTTGAAGTGCCAGTTCACGCGAGTAAGTGCCAGTTCACGCGAGTAAGTGCCAGTTTTCGCGAGTAAGCGTCAGTTCACGCGAGTA
>CAZLXK010000197.1:0-3375 GCA_964563305.1 uncultured Treponema sp. | reverse complement strand
GAGTAAGTGCCAGTTTTCGCGAGTAAGCGTCAGTTCACGCGAGTAAGTGCCAGTTCACGCGAGCAAGTGTTAGTTCACGTGAGCAAGTGCCAGTTCACGCGAGCAAGTGCCAGTTCACGCGAGCAAGTGCCAGTTCTCGCAAGCAAGCGTCAGTTCTCGCAAGCAAGTGCCAGTTTTCGCAAGGAACCGCAAGTCCGCTGGCAAACTGTCGGTTCTCGCAAGAAAGCGACGATTAGCACAGAAAAATGTTTGCTAAATTTAGTATGCTCCAGAATAATCAAAAAACAAATATTTATATCTAAAAAACCTGATAAACTTGCTTAAAATTTTATTAAAAACAAAAAAACGGCAAAAAAATTTGCGTACTTTACCCCCCCCCGTATATCATAAAAAGTAAATAAGTATCAATTATTTTTGATATTTTAGATTGATTTTCGGAGGAAAAAATGAAAAAAATCATAAAACCACTAGGATTTTTTGCTTTAACGTGCATTCTTTTTGCTGCGTGCCCAACAAATCCTGGAGAAAATCCAACATCTTCGACTTATACAGAAGAAACTATTACTTATAAAAATGAAAGAAATGTTGTAAAAAATAAGTATTCAAAACCTTCAACTGGTTCACAATCAGAATGGAAAGCCTTAAATTGCCACGATCCAAAACTTTTCCAAGACGATGACGGAACTTATTACGTTTATTCAACCGACGCGAGTATTGGAAACGAAGAACATACAGGAATTGTGGTTCGCTCTTCTAAAGATTTAGTAAACTGGACAACTCACGATCACAGTGCTTTGTATGGTTTTTGGGACAAAGATTTTCTTGCTTGGGAAGGATTTTCTGCGTATTCAAAAGAAGTTGTTCACAATACTGACGGTTCTTCTGGCGGAACTCACACGGCTTACACTTGGGCTCCAACAGTTATAAAGCAAAATGATTTGTATTATATGTATCACGGAGTTAATGCTGACGTGCCTTCTAGTGCTGGCGGAACTTTTGCCGCTTCTTCTATAGTTTTGGCGATTGCTTCTAGCGCAAAAGGTCCATTTTATCCAGCAAGCGAAATTTCCGCATTCAATCGTTCAACTGAAACTCGCTCAAATTATCTTGCACTTGCTGATGACATTGAATCAATTCAAAGCAAATTAAAATCACTCGGTGTTACTTACAAGCAGAATTTTTTGGTTCGGCACACAAGAGCGGGCGATAATACAAGCTCGGTTCGTTATCTTGATGATGTTGAACTTGATGAACCAGATTACAAACACAGTCTCAATGGAAGATTTGGTTGTATTGACCCGGAATTTGTTTTTGATGTTGCGACTGGAAATTTGATGGAATATACAATCGGCACAAATACTTGTTACGGACTGACTTACGGTTCTTGGATGCACGGAATCGCGATTTGTTATGTTGATAAAGTTTCTCTAAAGCCGGTTTATTGGTCAGCAAATTCTGCACTTGCAAATAAAACAATTACAAGTTTAGCTGGAGATTCTTATTCTTTAGGCGACGAACTTGATATTCCTCTTGATGAAGCAAATTATTACGCTTACGGTAGCAATAAATATGGAAACACTGGCAACGAAGGTGCTTTAGGTGCGAGAATCAGCGGCGGTTATGGCGGAAGTAACGAAGGTGCTCAACTGATTTATAACAGCAAGACTTCTTACTATTATATTTTTGTTTCTATGGGCGATTTAAATTATGAATATCGCGACGGAGTTGGACGTTCTACAAGCACTTGCACTTCAAGCGATTTAGTTCCTTACAGTTTTGTTGACGCTGGAGGACAAAGCATGACGCTGACAAATACTAAAACGGACGTAACTTATCAAGGAAATTATCACGCAATTTCAAGTAAAATTATTGGTGCAACAGAACTTTTAGACGAATATAGTTGGCGTTGTCCAGGCGGTCAGTCAATTTTGCGAACAAGCGACGGAAAAATTATATTTTCTTGCCACAGCCGTTCAAATTTTCAGCCAGGATATTATTTTTGGCTTCAGTGCAGACAAATGTTTTTTAACGAAGATGGCTGGCCAGTTTTAAATGGAAATGAATATTTTGATGATTATTCAAACTTTACGTATCTTGATTCAAGTGACGGAACTGAAACTACAGTTAGCACAAGTGATGGCACAGAAACTTTAACTTCACTTACATTATCACAAATTGCCGGCACTTACGACACAATTTTAACTGTTCGCGGAACTGAAACAAGCGTTCCTACAATTTACGGCGAAACTTTGACAAGTAAATATAACACTTGTGATGCAAGTCCAACGCCTTCAAAAACTTTAACAATAGATTCTAGCGGAAATATTTCAGGCAACAATTATACAGGAAGCGTTTCTCTTTCAAGCGACGGATATTCTGCAACAATCACCTTAAAAGATTCAAACGGCGCAGAACTTGGAACTTTCAAAGGATATTTTATGTACGCAGTTGATTGGGCATTAAAAGGCTTGTCTGATTCAAAAAGATACACAATTACGTTTACAACACTTTGTTACGATGCAAACGGAACTTCAACAGAATCGGGCGAATATTTCTGGGGCAATAGACGAAACGGATATACAACAAAATCTGATTCAACATCAGACTGACTTTCTTGTAGAAATTTGCTAAAAACTGTCAGTTTGCTTAGAAAATTGGCAGTTTTACTAAAAAATCAAAAATTTTATGTGTGTACTTTGGACTTTGAGTTGTTTTTGTAAACGGCTTAAAGTCCATTTTTTTTATTTGGAGCGAATTTCTTGTGCTAACCCGCTCGTCAGGGTTACGGCTTTTCGCCTCCATTGCTTCGCTACCGCTTCGCAACTCGCTACGCTCGCCCTTATGATCGGGGCTAGGCTTTTTTGCAAGTAAGTTTCGCTTATTCAAAAAACTGTCAGTTGATTTTGCCGTGCTAAGTGCCAGTTTTTTAGTAAAATTGCAAATTTTTGTGCCAAGTGTGGTTTCGACTAGGCTCAACCACCGCAATTTTTGCTCGCAATGACGAGTTAATTTACGTTTTCGCCTCTGTCCACAAACTTACGACCACGCCAACTGCCCATAATCCAGCGAATAAACACAACTACGCCACGGAAAATTTCGTCAGCCGCCATGCCCCACCAAATTCCCACAAGCCCAAATTTAAAGTGAAGGCCTAAAAGCCAAGCGAGACCAATCGAAATAATCCACATAGAGCAAATGCCCAAAACTACAGGAAAAACAATATCGCCTGCTGCTCTCATGCTTCGAATTACAACATAATTTACAACTCGCCCAAGTTCCAAACAAAACGCCACAAACATAACCTTGTGCCCAAGTTCAATAATTTCAGCATTTTTTGTAAAAAGCGAAAGCGTCCACCTAGAAATCAAAAAGTTA
>CAZLXK010000196.1:0-5077 GCA_964563305.1 uncultured Treponema sp. | reverse complement strand
CGACAGGCTCACTAACCATAGTTCGACAGGCTCACTAACCATAGTTCGACAGGCTCACTAACCATAGTTCGACAGGCTTACTAACCGTAATAAAAAAATTTGATTTTTTGCATTTGTGTGAGTATTTTAAAAATAAAAGTAATATCGGAGGTGAAAAAATGAATTACGATCAAATGACGCTAAAACTTCAAGAAGCGATTCAAGATGCCGCCTCTTTAGCACAAAAAAAAGATCACGTAGAAATTGGCAATGAACATTTGCTTTATGCACTTTTAACGCAGCAAGATGGACTTATTCCGCCTTTAGTTGAAAGAATTGGAGTTCAAACTTCGGTTCTTTTGGGCGAATTAAATAAAATTTTTGATTCTAATCCTAAAGCGTCTGGGGCAACGCAGGTTAATCTTTCGTCTAGTGCACAAAAAGTTTTGGCTAAATCTGAAAATGAAATGGCTACTTTGAAAGATCAATATCTTTCGACGGAACATTTGTTTTTGGCGATGACTGAATCAGAAGATAAGGTTGGTGAACTTTTAAGACGATACGGTTGCAAACATAATGAAACGCTCGAAGCATTAAAAGCTGTGCGTGGAAATCAAACGGTTGATTCTCAAGATCCAGAAAGTAAAGTGAGAGCTTTGGAAAAATATTGTGTTGACTTAACGGCTCGTGCTCGGCAAGATAAAATTGATCCTGTTATTGGGCGTGATGATGAAATCCGTAGAGTTATGCAAGTAATTAGCCGCAGAACAAAAAATAATCCTGTTTTGATTGGTGAACCTGGCGTTGGTAAAACTGCGATTGTTGAAGGTTTGGCTCGGCGAATTGCAAGTGGCGATGTTCCTGAAAGTTTGAAAAATAAACGCTTGCTTGCTTTGGATATGGGACAACTTGTTGCCGGAGCAAAATATCGTGGTGAATTTGAGGAACGACTTAAAGGCGTAATCAATGAAGTTGTAAAAAGTGAAGGGCAAATCATTTTGTTTATTGATGAACTTCACACGATTGTTGGCGCTGGTGCTAGCGAAGGAAGCATGGACGCTAGTAATTTGTTAAAGCCTGCACTTGCTCGCGGGGAGTTGCACGTGATTGGTGCTACAACTTTGGACGAATATCGCAAGTACATTGAAAAAGATGCTGCACTTGAGCGTCGTTTCCAGCAAGTTTTTTGTGCTGAACCTAGCGTAGAAGATACGATTGCGATTTTGCGAGGTTTGCGCGACAAGTACGAAATTCATCACGGAGTTAAAATAAATGATGAAGCACTTGTGGCGGCGGCAACTTTAAGCGACAGATACATTACAAATCGTTTCTTGCCAGACAAGGCGATTGATTTGGTTGATGAAGCTGCGAGCCGTTTGAAGATGGAAATTGAAAGTCAGCCAGTTGAACTTGATAAAATTGAGCGAAAAATTTTGCAACTTGCCATAGAAAAGCAATCTTTAAGCAAGGAAGATGATGAAGCAAGTAAGCAACGTTTGCAAAAACTTGAAAAAGAACTTGCAGAACTTACTTCTAGCCGCGATGCAATGAAACTTCAGTGGGAAAATGAAAAGAAAGTCATTGAAGGTTCAAGAAAAATCAAGGAAGATTTGGAAAAGGCTCGCTTTGATGAAGAAAAGTTTACGCGTGAAGGAAATCTTCAAAAAGCAGCGGAACTTAAATATTCAATAATTCCGTCTTTGGAAAAACAACTTAAAGAAGCAAACGCTGCTCAAGAAGCTATGGACAATTCTAACGGCGAGGAAAACAGCGAACGTAAAAGTTTGCTCAGAAAAGAAGTTACCGAAGAAGATATTGCGAAAGTAATTAGTTCTTGGACCGGAATTCCGGTTAGTAAGATGATGACAAGCGAGAAGCAAAAATATCTTAAACTCGAAGAAGTTTTGCACAAAAGAGTGATTGGGCAAGACGAAGCGGTGCAGGCAGTTTCTGATGCAATTAGGCGAAATCGAAGTGGATTAAGCGATCCGAATAAACCTTTGGGAAGTTTCTTGTTTATTGGTCCGACTGGCGTTGGTAAAACTGAACTTGCAAAAACTTTGGCAGACTTTTTGTTTAACGACGAAAAATCGCTGACTCGAATTGATATGAGCGAATATATGGAAAAGTTTAGTGTTTCTCGTCTTATTGGTGCGCCACCAGGATACGTTGGTTATGATGAAGGCGGGCAGTTAACAGAAGCGGTTAGACGGCGTCCTTATTCGGTTGTTTTGCTTGATGAAATTGAAAAGGCTCATCCTGATGTTTTTAATGTTTTGCTTCAAGTTCTTGATGATGGTCGACTTACTGACGGGCAAGGCAGAGTTGTTGATTTTAAAAACACAATCATAATTATGACGAGCAACTTGGGTTCAGATTTGATTCTTGATGCAGCTGAAAATCCAAATTCTGCTTTAAGTAAAAATTTGCAATCGAACATTAACGAATTGCTTAAAAAAACTTTCCGCCCAGAATTTTTGAATCGTATTGATGAAATTATTACGTTCAATCGTTTGGATAAATCTTGCATTGCAGGAATTGTTAAGATTCAGCTTGAAAAAGTTGCTCATCGACTTGATTCAAGAAGAATTAAACTTGAATTTGATGACAGTGCAGTGAATATGCTTTGCGATAAAGGATACAATGTTGCTTTTGGTGCTCGACCTGTAAAGAGAGCAATTCAAAATTATGTTGAAAATCCTTTGTCAAAGTTGATTTTATCTGGCAAGGTTTTGGACGACAGCGAAATTGTTGCAAGTGCTGATTTACAAAATGATTGTTTGATTTTTAAGACTAAATCTGAAAATGCTAAATAATTGATTTTGATTTAAGTTTGTAGTTAAAAGTGTAGAAAACATTTTTTTTCTTAAGGGATTGTTTTCTACACTTTATTTTTTTGAATGAACTGAAGAATTGATTAAGGTGATTGACTTTTTTCTTTCTAATCTATATTCTAGGTAAAGTTATTTTCCCCGATTGTGTAATGGTAGCACCTCAGATTCTGGTTCTGATTGTGGGGGTTCGAATCCTCCTTGGGGAACTTTTAGCTGACTTAAGGTTCAATAAAATCTTAAAAAGGTCAGCTTTTTTTGTTAATCAGCGGTTCCTTCGAATATCGGCTGAGTTCGCTGCCCTCTCAAGGCGGAGAGACGGGTTCGACCCCCGTAGGAACCAAAACTTAAGGTAGATGTTGTATCGTTTGATATGACATCTTTTTTTTGTGGCTGACGATTTTGTTAGGAAAGTGTCAGTTTTATGAAAAAACTTGTGGTTTTGCAAGAAACTCGCGGTTTGCTTAAGCGACATTCATTTTTGGAAAGGGACTGACGCTTTTTTCAAGAAATGACAGTTTTAGTTTTGCTCAAGCAACTTTCAGTTTTGTGAAAAAACTTGCGGTTTTTGAAGATAAACGGCAGTTTTCTTAGTGACTCGCAGTTTTGCAAAAGAATCGACGATTTTTTTCAAGAAAGTGGCGTTTTTTTTGTGTTAAAACCGCGTTTTATCAAAATCATCAATACTAACTTATAATTTCTCAATTCTAAGTGTAAGTAGATTGCTTTGCGGTTGGTGAGCAAAGTCGAACCATCGCTCGCAATGATGTTCCAACATTCTAATTCCGAACTTCTAATGCCTAACCTTATATTTCAAAAGTACGTTGTCGCCTTCCAATTTTTTTACATCAGTTAAACTAAGAAGAACTGGATTTTTATCTTGCTCTCGACCGTCAAAACTTGCAGCCCAATTTGCTCTTCCGTCAATTCCCGGACCAAACATTATTTCAACTTCATCAATCAAACCAGCGTCTAAAAATGAAGCGTTAATGTGGCCGCCACCTGTAATAAGTGCAAGTTTTACGCCAAATTCTTTTTCAAGAAGGCTCGCAGTTTCTTTAAGATCAATTTTTTCTTTGCCACAAGTAATGCATGAAATTTTTTTTGATTTTAAGTATTCAAGATATTCAGTGCTTGCTTTTTCACTTGAAACAACAATCAGCGGTTTTCCCGCAACTTGATTTGTTCCCCACAAAAGCGTTCCGTTCGTGTCAAGACAAACTTGATAAGCTTTTGCATCTTCTGCCTTGAAAAAAGTTTTTCCTGCCGCAGCGTAATTTTTTGCCACAAAACTTCCGCTTTGAGCGTAATGAAGTGCGTTTGTAGTTTTTCCGTTGATTTGTGTAAAGTCGCCAAAACTTTGTAAATGTTCATAATAAGATTTTGATGTTGGATCGATTTTTTCGGTCATTTCACAGTCGATTCTTCCGTCAAGACTTTCGTACATGTAACAAATGATTTTCATTTTTTCCTCCAAATTTTGATTTTTGATTAGCAAATATTCTTTCTGATTTTTTTTTAGTTTAAGCTTTTATTTTTTACAATGCAAATATTTTATTTTTATAAATAAAAATGCTTTTTAAGCATAGATTTTTTTTAACTGGCGATTTTTTGTGCTAATGGTTAATAGATATTTCGCTTTGCTCAATATGACGAGTGTAGTGGCGTTTTTTTTGTGATTTTGGTGGTTTCGAGAACCTCAAGTTCCGTGAAGCAAAAATTAAAACAACCTAGCTCGCCGTGTAATATCGACTTCCTTTCGATAACGAGAATTTTCTCTTCGCGAAAATTCTCACGATCTTCTGGCATTTACGGCGACATGCTTGAAACTTCGTTGCAAATACTTTGTCGCCCCTTTTCTGCAAGAAAGTGCGGGACTCGCAACGAAGTTTCGAGCGCGAAGGGCGGTTATGTTTTAAGCAAATTCTTAAAGTTAAATTTTTATACAGAAGCAAAAATTTAAACATGCTCCAAAAAATCCTCAATGCTAACTTCTAACTTTCAAATTTACACAAAATTTACATTTATTTCTTGATTTATTTATCTTTTGCTATGATATTTATTATGAAAAGATTATTGGCTTACGCAAATTACGCAAAAATGAAACGTTGGGAAAAATATGATTTACATTTTGGAAGATGACGAGGCAATTCGAAAGTTGCTTGATTACACGCTTAAAACTCAAAATTATGAAACAAAAAGTTTTGCACTTCCTTCAGAATTTTGGAAAGCGATTAAGGCTGAAAAGCCTGACCTTGTTTTGCTTG
>CAZLXK010000195.1:0-5123 GCA_964563305.1 uncultured Treponema sp. | reverse complement strand
CCAATTTATTAAAACCTTACGTATGCTTATTAGCAACGTAAAGTATTTATATCATAAAGAAATAGTTTTGAAAAGAAGAAAAATAAAATTTTGTTAATCTTCTTCGCTAAAATTTCCCTCTTCAATATGACCTGCATTATATTCATCCAAAATTTTATTTTGAATTTCTGTACGAAATTCTGGACTAATTGGATGTGCAACGTCTTTATATTCACCGCTTGCTGTCTTTCGACTTGGCATAGCAATAAAAAGACCCGTTTTACCTTCAATAATTTTTACATTATGAACAACGAAACAATTATCGAATGTAACAGTAACGTAAGCTTTAAGTTTTCCATCACCTTCAACCTTACGAATTCTAACTTCACTAATCTGCATAGATGTTCCTCCAAAAGCTAGATTTAGAAAATACTTTTTTTGTTAATTATTACATTACTACAAAAAAAATTATTAAACAAGTATTACTTTCCAATTACTTTCTAACAATTTTTTTGCAGCAACTGCCTTTTTCTGATTTTCAAATATTCCATATATTGTTGAACCAGAACCAGACATATCAACAAAATCTGCTCCAACCATTAACATAGCATTAAGAGCAGCTTTTATTTTTGGATAATTTTCTATAATTGGATTAGTAAAATCATTAGTTAAACCAAATTTTTTCCAATCCTTTATAGGCATTTTATATATATTCTCAAAAAATTCTTTATCTTCAAGATTTGTTTTATCAATTTTTTCTTTAGATATAGAACTTTTATTTTTATTTAAAGAATAATATTTATCCACTAAATCATAACCTATTTTTGTAAAAACTGAAACTTCAGGAATCAAAAGCAAAACAAAATAATCATTTCGCATTTCTATTCTTGAAACTTTTTCTCCGCGTCCTTCAACAAAAGCCACATAAGAACCATCTTTTGTATTAGAATCAAAAAATGATTTTGTAAAGAAAAAGCAATCGCTTCCAACATTTTCTGCAATTTTCATTTGTGCAGATTCGTCTAACTGAGTACTAAATAATAAATTTAAGGATTGAATAAAAGAAGAAGCATCGCTAGAGCCGCCTCCCAATCCACCTCCGACAGGAATACGTTTTTTTAATTTTACGTAAACACCTTTTTTATTATCGGTAAGCACGCAGAAAGCTTTGTATGCCTTTGTTAAAGTATTTTCATTTGGGAGAACAAAATTCTCTTGAATTTCACTTTTACAATCAACTTTACAACATTCATCTGGAATTTGATGACTATTTTCATCTGTTAAAGAAACCGTAATTTCATCGCGAAGATTAACAGTTGAAAAAATGCTTGCAATGTTGTGAAAACCATCAGACCTTGCTTTTTTGACTTTTAAACCGAGGTTTATTTTTGCAAAAGCAAACATCTTTACGGTTTCTAACATACAAAAAGAATTGTATATTTTTTTAGAAAAGCTGTCAATATTTCAAAAATAAATTTATCTTAAAAAAATAATTGACATTAAAAACACTGTAATTTATAGTTTTATAGCCGACTAATTTTGTTGGTAAGGGGAACCCATGTTTGATGAAAATAGCGAAGACGACTTTTCGTTATCAGCGGCTTTTGGATATGACGATGATTATTCAGAAGATGTAAATAATTCTGATGATGATTATGACGACTTTGAAGATGATGAATTCGACGAAGACTTTGATGACAGTTTTGAAGAATCACTTGACGAAGAATCAGATGATGATTTTGACGAACCATTTGATGATCAAGAACCAGAAGATGGCTATGACAATCGAAGGCATGGTTTTGATGACAATTTTTATGATGATGACGACAGAATTGAAGAAGATTCTGATCCAGCAGATTTAGATTAACAAGAAAATCCCTAAGAACATAAGTTTTTAGGGATTTTTTTATTTTAAGACAACTCCAGCGTGCCAAAGTTTTTCTAATTCATAAAAATCTCTTGCTTCTTGACTCATTAAATGAACTACAATATTTCCAATATCAATTAAATTCCAATCGTTACCTTGAGAAGTTTTTTGATTTGTTATGTGAATTTGCATATCATTTTCTTTTACATAATCTTTTATAGTTTTATAAAGTCCTTGCCAATGAGCACTACTTGTAATTGTTACTATAATAAAATAATCTGTCCAACTATTTAATTTAGAAATATCAAGAACTTTTACATTTTGACCTTTTCCATCTTCCATAAGTTGTGCAATTTCTAAGGCTTTTTGCTTTTCGGTTTTTTCCATAAAATTTCTCCAATAAAATTTGCTGTTTTATTTATCAAAACAAATCTGAAAACTAGTCCAGCATAATTTTTTTTATTTAGAATTAACTGTGGTTTCGAGATCCTCAACCACAAATTTAGAATGACATTTTTTTAATTTTTTTATTCAGAACTTGAATTTTCCAAATTTTCTAATTCACTTTGCTCAAGTTCTTGTGGCTCTGGTTCATAACCGCCAACAACTCGTCTTCCATCAAAATCATCACCAAGAATAATTGTAAAATCAGCACGAGCAACATCGCTATTATAAAAATCATTAGGATTATATTCTTCATTACGAATATTTTTGCATCTTATAAAATCAGCAAGCGTATTTACTGCTTGAAAATTTGCATTATGATTTATAATCAAAGTGTGTTCATAATATCCGTCAGCATTTCCATATTCAAGAACATCATAACCTACACTTCTCATTAAAAACGACGTATTTTTTGCGAGTCCAGCTTTATTTGTGCCATTTAAGATTTCAAGAACATAAACTCCGTTTTGCATTACAGATTCATCGTTAAGCAAAGACGTAATTGATTGAGCAACAACTTCTTTTATAAGTTGACCGTTGTAATAAGGAAAGAGCAAAGTTTGACCGTCAACCACGCGATAATTTCCGGTAATTGCTGTGGGCGAAAGTTGTTCAGTTTCGATATTTGACAAATTCATAAGAATCTTTTTTAAGCCTGATTTATCAACATTCGATTTAAATTGTTGTGAAAAAAATGAAAAATTAGATTTTAAAAATATTTTATTTTTATTATCTTTTATTCCCGTGAGTAAAGCAATTAATGTATTTTGCAATCTGTCTTCAATATCGCTAGAATTTTCTCCCGGCAAAAAATATTCTACAAAAGTTTGAATCTTATCTCCGTCAAGCGAAACCGCTCCACTTGGCAAAAGCCAACGCTTTCCACTTTCACTTGTATAATCGACAGGAGACGGAACAAAAACTTTTAATCCGCCGAGCAAATCCGTTAAAACGCCTAATTGTTCGAGCGAAATTTCTATTGTAAACGGAATTTCTTGATTTATAAGTTGCTCAATTTCTTTTTTGTAAACTTCAATTCCTTTTTCAGCATAAACTGCATCAATTCTGTCAACTCGATTTATTGAATTAAAAATGCTTCCAGTGTTTCCAATAATGTCAAACAGCGATGACTTTGAAGTTTTTGTGTTATAAAGAAGAACATCAGTGGCAAGACATTTATTTTCGTTATTGTGAATCACAAAGAGAACTTTCATAATTGGTTCTTTTTTTAAACTTTCATCAACTGGATCGACATTTAAAGAAAAAAACAAAAATAATCCTACGCCAATAAAAATTATAATTATAAAAACTAAAAATAACGCACTTTTATTTATTTTTGAAAATTTCATTTTTCTATTTTTCACCAAACCAAATTTATGTTTTTTTTGACACTTTACACAAAATATAAATCAGCAAATTTCGTTAAAAGACAGATTCTTAATCAACCTGTCTGCAAACTTCTCAACAATCACTGTAAACTTTAAGAAGACAAACTGTCATAAAACGCTTGATTTTCTGGAGAAATTAACTTTCCTTTTGCCTTTAAATATTCAAAATTTTCAGTTAAAACCGACAAACACAAATCATTTAAATTTTTCTTGAACAAATTAATTCTATATTCTTTTGTTGATTGCGGACGACCAGGCTCAATTTTGTCAGCACAAAAAACAATTTTTGCCAAAGGCGACATATTTTTTCCGCCAAGCGTATGAAAAGCAACCGCTTGCAAAATATCTTCGTCGTGAACATCAAAATCTTCTTGCAATTTTATAGCAGCCGCTCTTCCGTGCAAAAGACTTGGCTTAGAAAGTTCCAAATCAGAAATTTCTCGTCCATCTTTTGAAGCAAGTTTTATTAATTTTTCATCGCTTAATTCTTTACACAAATCGTGAGCTAAACCTGCAATAAAACCTTTGTCAGAATCAACATTGTAAAGTTTGCACATATGCCAAGCAGTTATTGCAACTCGTAGCGAATGTTCAAAGCGTTTAGTTTTTACAGATTTTTCAAGTTTCTTGCGGATTTTTTCAGCCAAAACAGAATTTTCCGCCGACAAATCAATTTTTGCATTCAAATCAACATCTTTTATTAAGTTATTTTCTTGAATCATAAAAGCCTTTTTTCTTAATATACTTAAAAACTTTGTTCTCAACAAGATATTTAAAAGCTTTGCCTTCGCTTATTCTTGTGCGGATTTCTGTGGAACTTACAGGAATTAACGGATTTTCTAAAAAAATTGCATTTTTAAAAAGCGGTTCATTTTTTACGTCAAAGTCAATTTTTTGCTCAGACAATTTTGCATAATCGCCAAGAGCTTTATTCTGATGAAGTTTTAACTGATTTAATTGATTTTTCGGATTTTGCGAATTTAGTTGCAAATTTTGCGAATTTAAGTGCAAATTTTGCGAGTTTAGTTGCGAATTTTGCGGATTTTGCTGATTCAAGTGAGAATCTTGCGAGTTTAGTTGCAAATTTTGCGAATTTAAGTGCGGATTTTGCGAGTAAAAAGGCGGATTTTCAAATTCAAGAACTTCAAGCGGACGCTTTGCCAAAATCAAATTTGATTTTTCAGAAATTTCTTGAGCATTTTTCCAAAGATGAAATCCAGAAAACAAATCACTTCCTAAAATAAGACCAAATTTTTCGCTCAAAACATTTTTATACTTTTTTTCAAGAAATTCCAAAGTTTGATAAGTGTACGAAATGCCTCCTCGCAAAATTTCACAATCTTCTACAAGGAAACGATTGTCGGTTTTGCAAGCAAGCCTTACCATTTTTAAGCGTTCTTTCGCTGGAAGTGCACAATTCATTTCTTTATGCGGAGAATTTAAAG
>CAZLXK010000194.1:0-5129 GCA_964563305.1 uncultured Treponema sp. | reverse complement strand
AACTGCGGGAATTTCCCACATTTTGGCTTTAAGCGGAATGCATTTATCGTTTTTTTCTGGATTAAGTGGCGGTTTTTCTAAAAAACTTTTTGGAGAAAGATTTTCGCTACTTGGAAAATTTCTTGGAATTATCTTTTTTGTATTTTTTGCAGGAATTTCGCCGTCGCTTTTTAGAGCGTTACTTTGTTCATTTTTAATGCTTTTTGCTTCAATGGTTTTTTGTGAAAATGTTGATTTTTTTATAATTCTTTGCATAAGCTTTTTAATTCATTGCGTAAGTTTTCCTTCTCATATTTTTTCAACTGCATTTATACTTTCTTATGCGGCTTTAGGCGGAATTTTAATTTTTTCGGATTTAGTAAGATATTTGCTTAGACTTTTTGTTCCGCCAAAAATAAATTCTTCACTTTCGGCTTCTGTTGGAGCACAAATTTCAACTGCAGGAATTAGCATAAAACTTTTTGGTCAACTTATGCCGATTGGAATTATAAGCACAGTTGTAATTTCTCCGTTGATTTCTAATTTTTTGACATTATCTTTAATCGGAATAATTTTAAGTCTTATATTTCCAGTTTTTTCAAATTTCTTTGGAATTATTTTAAATTTATTGTATAAATGTATAATCGTTTTGGTAAAAATTTTTGCTTTAGTTCCGCCAATCGATTTTTAAAATCAACTTTCAAAATCAATTTTTAATTTTTTGGAGCAATATGAAACATCCAGATTATAATTCGCCGTCAGAAATTAAAGCTTTTTTAGAACAAAATAATATGAACATGCAAAAAAAATTTGGTCAAAATTTTTTAATAAATCCGAATGCAAGAACTAAAATTATAGATGAACTTAATCCTCAAGAAAATGAATCAATTTGGGAAATTGGTCCAGGTCTTGGTTGTATGACAGAAGAAATTTTAAAACGTGGCTCAAATTTGACAGTTTTTGAAATTGATTGGGGTTTTATAAAATCTTTACACAGTTTTTTTGAAGATTTTGAAAAGTTAGGTCAACTTAAAATTGTTGAAGGTGATGTTTTAAAAACTTGGAAAAAAGAATTTGAAGTTCAAAAAGAAAACAATCTTGTGCCAAAAAAATTATTTGGAAATTTGCCTTACAATATTGCAGCAACTTTTATTGCCGAAACCATTACAAATGGATTTATTTTTGATAAATGTAATTTTACTGTTCAAAAAGAAGTTGTTCAAAGAATGGCAGCGAAACCTTGTTCAGAAGATTATTCTGCATTCAGCGTTTTAATTCAGTGGGGATATGATGTCCAAGAAGGAATTGAACTTTCGCCTAATAATTTTTGGCCAAAACCAAATGTAACTTCTCAAAATGTGATTTTGACGCGAAAAAAAATTCCTTATGAATGTAAAAATCCTAAAACTTTTGTAAAATTAGTTCATGCACTTTTTTCAAGCAGAAGAAAAACTATTTACAATAATCTAAAACCGCTTCTTTTAAAAAATATGAATGGTGAAGAAATCTTAAAAAGTGCAAATTTGCAAAAATCAAAAAGGGCAGAGGAACTTTCTGTTCAAGATTTTATAAACTTGAGCGATGCTTTTGATTGTGCTATAGTTTAACATTATGGAAACTAAACAAATTATTGAAAATTTTACTAAAATTCGTGAACTTATAAATGAATATGAAAAAAAATTCGGACGCGAAACTAATAGTGTAAAACTTTGTGCAGTTTCAAAATTTCATCCTGCAGAAGATGTTTTAAGTGCCCTAAAAGCAAATCAAATTCTTTTTGGAGAAAATAGAGTTCAAGAAGCATATGAAAAGTTTAAAAATGTAAATGATTATATCTTAAAAAATAGTTTGTCTTACAAACCTGAACTTCACATAATTGGTTCTTTGCAAACTAACAAAGTAAAAAAAGCTTGTGAAATTGCTACAACAATTCAATCTGTTGACAGAGAAAGTTTACTTGCAGAAATTGAAAAGCAATCAGCAAAATTAAATAAAATTACAAATGTTTTTTTTGAATTTCATACTGGCGAAGAATCAAAAAGTGGATATATTTCTGAAAACGATGTTTTTAAAAGTGCAGAAAATATTTCTTTACAAAAATATCCGCACGTAAAATTGCTTGGTCTTATGACAATGGCTCCTTTTACAAATGATGAAAAAGAAATTCACAAATCTTTTATCACTTTAAGAAATCTGCAAGAAAAACTAAAAAAAGAATTTCCAAATCTTGAAGTAAATGAATTAAGTATGGGAATGAGTGGTGATTATAAAATTGCTATTGAAGAAGGAAGCACAATGGTAAGAATTGGAACGGCTTTATTTGGAGAGCGAAATTATAACTAAAAAAATGAAGAAAAAAATTTTTGCGTTTTTAACAATTATATTTTTCTCTTTTAATTTATATGCACAAAGTTCAAGTTCTTCTTCAAGCACAAATCCAAAAGAATATTCAGAAAATGAATTTCCTCAGTGGACAAAAGATTTACGGCGAGCAGAAATTATAACTTTTGGTTCACTTCCTTTTGTTACGTTGGGAGTTTCGGTTGCTTACGGTTCGTATTTATATTTTACAAATCAAATTGATTCTTTTCCAAATCCACTTGATAAAAGTACATCGTCTTACACTCAAGATCAGCAATTAAAAATTGTAGGAATTTCTTTAGGCGTTAGTGCGGTTTTTGGACTTACAGATTTTATTGTGAACTTAATAAAAAATAATAAAAAAACTCAAGAAATAAACCTTAACGAGCAGCAAAAAAATATTATTGTAGTGCCAATAAATGAAAACGAAGCAATTTTAAGAGAAGAAAATTCTGTTTTGAATTCTGAAAATCAGCAGAATCTTGAAAAAGATGATTCTAAAAATGATGCTTTTGAAAATCAAAAAATTATAAACGAATTAGAAGAAATTAAACAATGAACTTTAAAGAATATATTGTTCCGCAAGATTTTATTGGCAGCAAAAGACTTGATTTATTTGTTGCATCTTTGCCTGATGGAATGAATCGAAGCAGATTAAAGGCTCTTGAAAAAGAAATTTTGGTAAACGGAAAAAATCAAAAACTTTCTTTTAAGGTAAAATCTGGCGACAAAATTAAAATTTTTTGGGAAGAAAATCTGCCTACAAAATTTGAACCTGAAAATATTCCTTTAGATATTATTTATGAAGATGAAAATGTTTGTGTTATAAATAAAAAGCAAGGAATGGTTTGTCATCCATCTTGCGGAAATTGGAGCGGAACTTTAGTAAACGCTTTGCTTTATCATTGGGGAAAAAATTCTATAAGCGAACTAAATCCAAAAGATTCAAAAACTTCAGAAATTCTTGAAAACAGAAGACCAGGAATTGTTCATCGCTTAGACAAAGAAACTTCTGGAATTATTATTACCGCAAAAAATCCTCAAACTCACGAATTTTTAGCCTCTCAATTTAAAAATCATAAATCAATACAAAAAGAATATATTGCAATTTGTTTAGGACGACCGCCTCATAAAAGTGGCACGATAAAAACTCAAATTATTCGTGATCCAAAAAATCGTAAGCAATTTAAAGCTTCTCTTGACACAAATTTTGGCAAATTAGCAGAAACTCACTACAAATGCCTGGCTTGTTACGGAAATTATTCTTTAATGCGTTTGAGAATTAAAACTGGACGAACTCATCAAATTCGTGTTCATTTAAAATTTATAAATTGTCCAATTTTAGGCGATTCAATTTATTCTAAAAAAGACAAAAATTTTCCGAATGCAAGTTTAATGCTTCATTCAAAAATGTTAAAAATCAAAATTCCTAAAAGTTCTAAAAGTGAAAATCTTAAAATTTCTGGAATTGATAATGACAAAACTTGTGAAGTTCAAAAAGATCAAAATGGATTTACAATATTTAAAACTAAAACTCCGGAACGATTTAAAAAAATAATGAAAATTCTTCATCAAAATTATAAAAAAGTAATTTTACAAAATTAAATTTTTTGACTTTTGCACTTTTAGGATTTGATTATGAACTTAAATAAAAATTTTTCGATAATTCACGATTTTTCTCTTGAAGAGCCGTTTTGGGTTCTTGATAAAATTGCTGGAATTCCAAGTGCTCCGTTAAAAACTGGCGATTTTAGTGTGATTGAAGAACTTGCGAAAGAATTTGACTTTGCGAAAAATGTTAAAGGTAAAAAAGAAATTGAATATGGACTTTTGCACAGAATTGATACTCAAACAAACGGACTTTTGCTTATTGCTGGAAGTCAAGAATTTTATGAAGATTTGCTTGAAGTTCAAAAAGCGGGCGGTTTTATAAAAAATTATTTTGCCGAATGTGATTTTATAAAAAGTGCAAATGATTTTCTTAAAGGATTTCCGAGCAAACCGCAAAATTTTATTTTGGGAAAAGAGTGTTTTATTCAATCAAAATTTCGATATTTTGGTGAACACAATTCTCAAGTTAGGCCAGTTGATGAAAATAATTTAACACGAGCAGCAAAAAAAAAATCAGGAAATAAAACTTATACAACAAAAATTAGAGTTTTTGAAAAAGATAAAAAATTTTTTGCTGATTGTGAAATTGCTCAAGGTTTTAAGCATCAAGTTAGAGTTCATTTGGCTTGGTGCGGATTTCCGGTAAAAGGCGATTTTTTTTACAATCCTTATGCTAAACAAACAGATGAATTAAAATTTTCTGCAACAAAATTAAAATTTACTTGGAAAAATAAAAATTTTGAATTTCAAAAATAAAGTGTAATTGCAAGTTGGGCGTGGCAATCTTGGCGGTTAACATAGCACGATGAACTTTTGCTAACTTAAAAATGCTTTTATCAAATTGACATTAAACACGGTTTTTTATAAACTTTTTGAAATTGCCCGAATGGTGGAATTGGTAGACACGCTAGTTTCAGGTACTAGTGTCGAAAGACATGCCTGTTCAAGTCAGGTTTCGGGCAGATTTTTTGTAAACTCTTAAATCAAAATTTCTTAAAATCCTTCATTACATTTCAAAAAAATAATCGTAACAAGAAAAATCACTGCTAAAATACTTAAAATTAAAAGCCAAGTTGGCGAATCTGAAGAAATATTTTTTTTATTTTTATTTTGATGAACTTCAAAACTTTTTTTTATTAAGTTTTTTGATTTTCGTGAAAGTTTGTGTTTTCTGCCAT
>CAZLXK010000193.1:0-5147 GCA_964563305.1 uncultured Treponema sp. | reverse complement strand
TAACTGACGAAAATCAAGAAACTCAAGAAATTTCAGAAAATCTAACCGATGAAAATCAAGAAAATTCTCAAACTGAAGAAAATAATTTAAATCAAAACTTAACAGACAGAATTCAAGAAGTTCCAACTGTGGAAGAAATAAATTCTCTTGACGAAACAAATTTTGCTCAAGAAAATCTTGACGCTGAAAATAATTTTAGCACTGAACAAAATGAAATTCCAGTCGCTTCAAGAACTATGACGATGAAGCAAAATCAATATCTTGAAGTTCATTATCCAGGAAGCGGTTGGATTTATTTAGGCGAAGAAGATTCTAAATCTTTAATGCGCTATATGGGAAGAAAAATTGGCACTTCTGACACGATTTTTACTTTGCGTTCTCGCTCGCAAGGAACAACGCTTTTGCATTTTTATAAAAATGACGCTTTGACAGGAAATTTTATTGATGATTATTTGGAAGTTCAAATAAAAGGTAAAGCCACAGATTCTCAAACTGCAATCGCACCTTCTTATGAAGAAATTGTGCCTAAACGATTTAATTCGGTTTCTTCTGATTTAACAACGAGTTCTTCAGATTCAACGACAAATTCTTCAAGTCAAAGTGCCGACTCTTTTTCTGAAAACGCAAATTCTTCAACTTCAGCGACGACTTCTCAAAATCAAGCGACAAATTCTTTTGCCACATCAGAAAACTCTTCAAGCCAAGAAACTTCAAATCAAAATTCAGCAAATTCTCCAGAAGAAATTTTAAAACTTGCTCAAGATTCTTATGACGCTAAAAATTTTTCGCAAAGTCTAAATTATATAAATGAATTTCTTACGCTTTCAAACACAAAATTAGACGAAGCACTTTTCTTAAAAGGACAAATTCTTGAATACGCTTCAGAAGTTCAAAATATAAAAGAAGCTTTAAACGCTTACGAAAGTCTTGTAAAATCTTATCCAAAAAGTTCATATTGGAAACGAGCATCCGACAGAGCAACTTATATAAAACGATTTTATTTTAATATTCGCTAAAAGTTTTAAAAATCAAAAATCAATCAAATAAAATCAAATTTTTTAGGAGAAATTTTATGAAAAGAAAAATTAAAAACTTTAACTTTGCAATTTTTATATTGACTTTTATTGCGTTAAGTTTTTTTTCATCTTGTACAATTAAGGAAACAAGCGAAAATCTTAGAACTGTAGAAGTTTGCGGAATTGGAGAAGTTCAAGTAAAAAATGATATTGTAAGTATTGAACTTTCTGTAATTACAAGAAATTCTGACATTACAAGAGCAAGTTCAGAAAATGCACAAAAAATGACTTCGGTTCAAAATGCACTTGGCGAGAATGGAATTTCAAAAAATAATATTTCAACTTCTGGATATTCAGTTTATCAAGAAAAAAATTATCAAAATGGAAGAACAATTTTAGGACTTTACAATGTTACAAACAAAATTAAAGTTGTGCTAAATGATGTTTCAAAAGTTGGCGAAATTATTGATATTGCAATAAAATCTGGAGCGAACGAACTTGATTCTGTAAGTTATTCAGTTTCAAATACAAACGCTGCCTTAAAACAAGCACGAATTCTTGCCGTAAAACAAGCCGAAGAAAAAGCAAACACAATCGCAACTTCAAGCGGAAATACTTTAGGTCAAGTTTTAAAAATTTCTGAAAGCACAGAAAATTATTCATATTATGAAAATAGCAAACTTGGAGCAATGAATTCTTATTCTGATTCTGCAACAACTCCAATTTCAAGCGGAAAATCAACAATTCAAGTTAAAATAAATGCAACTTACGAACTAAAATAAAAATTTAAATGTTGACTTTTCTAAAATTCATATAAAATCAGAATATCGAAATTACAATTAAAATACTAATTGAAGTAAATCCTTAAAAGAACTATATTTATTCAAGCAAATTTGAACTTTACAATTTGCAATTTTATTTTTTCTTACTTAGAGGAACAAAATGTTAGATTATCGGTTTATTAAAGAAAATCTTGAAGCTGTAAAACAAAACATCAAAAATAGAAATATGACGGCGGACGCTGATCTTGTTGTAAAACTTTTTGACGAAAAAACAGCATTAACTACAGAACTTCAAGCTTTACAACAAAAACGAAACGCAAATGCTGCCGCAATGAAGCAAAAACTTGATGCTCAAACTCGTGCAAAATATATTGAAGAAGGCAAACAAATAAAAGAAGATATTGCAAGTGCCGAAAAAAAACTTGAAGAAACTGAAAGCAAACTTGACGTTGAAGGAAGAAAAATTCCAAATATGTGTCATCCAGAAACTCCAATTGGAAAACTTGACACAGAAAATCTTGAAGTAAAAAAAGTTGGAACGCCACGAAAATTTGATTTTAAGCCAAAAGATCACGTTCAACTTGGCGAAGAACTTGATTTAATTGATTTTGAACGCGGAACTAAAGTTTCTGGACCAAAATTCTATTATTTAAAAAATGAAGCGGTTTTTCTTGAACAAGCTTTGATTATGTACGCTTTAAATATTTTAAGAAAGCATGGATTTACAACTTTTATAACGCCAGATGTTGCTAAAGAAGAAGTTTTAAAAGGAATTGGTTTTAATCCTCGAGGAAACGAAAGCAATGTTTATTCTATTGAAGATGAAGGAACTTGTTTAGTTGCAACTGCAGAAATTACGCTTGGCGGTTATCATTCAAACGAGATTCTTGACAAAAAATCACTTCCACTATTCTACTGCGGACTTTCTCACTGTTTTAGACGAGAAGCTGGCGGTGCTGGTCAATTTAGCAAAGGACTTTATCGTGTTCATCAATTTGATAAAGTTGAAATGTTTGTTTATTGTTTGCCAGAAGATTCTGATAAAATTCACGAAAAACTTCGTCTTATTGAAGAAGAAATTTTTACAGGTTTAGGAATTCCTTTCCACGTTGTTGATACTTGCACTGGAGATTTAGGCGCTCCGGCTTACAGAAAATGGGATTTGGAAGCTTGGATGCCAGGAAGAGCAAATGCAGAACATCCAGACGGCGATTATGGCGAAGTTACATCAACATCAAACTGCACAGATTATCAAGCTCGCAGATTAAATGTAAAATATCACGATGATGATGGAAAAAATAAATATGTTCATATGCTTAACGGAACTGCAATTGCTGTAGGAAGAGCAATGCTTGCAATTTTTGAAAATTATCAAAATGAAGATGGAAGCATTACAATTCCGCCAGTTTTAGTTCCATATTGTGGATTTGACAAAATCGGGCCAAAAACTAATTTAAAATCACCAATATATTCATCATCAAAAAAATAAATTTTCGGAGAATTTAATGAAACAAACTAATTATGCAAAATCAATTTTTCTACTTTTACTATTTGTTTCATTAATTATTTTTGCTGCTGTATTAAAACTCACTGCTTCTGTAGTTTTGCCTTTAACAGTTGCAATTCTTCTCGCCTTTGTTTTTTATCCTTTTATAAAAAATCTTAACAAAAAAGCACATATTCCTTGGCTTGTAGGAATTTTGATTGTTGTGATTATTGCGATTGGAGCATTTTATCTTATTGGAAATATTCTTGTAGCAAGTATTACTGCAATTATAAACAGTTTTCCTAAATATGAAGAGCGATTTTCAAGCCTTTACAATATTTTTATAAGAACTTTTAATATTCAAATTGACGAAGATTCTTCAATTCTTGAAAATTTATGGAAATCGCTTGAAGTAAGAAGTTTTTTACAAAAATTTCTTTTGAATTTTAGCAATTTTATAATTTCTAGCGCAAAAGTTATTCTTTTAGTTGCACTTTTTGTGATTTTTTTGCTTTTTGAAATGAAAGATATGAAATTAAAAGTTCTTGCAGCGTTTCAAAAAGAAAATACAAGTGAAAAAGTTACGTTTATTGCAACAAAAACAATTTCTCAAGTAACTCATTATATTTCAATTAAATTTTTAATTTCCTTAATGACTGGAATTTTTGTAGGATTAAGTTGTTTAGTTATAAAAATGGACTTTCCAATTGTTTGGGGATTTTTGGCGTTTTTATTAAATTTTATTCCGAATTTTGGTTCAATTTTTTCTTGGGTTGTAACAACTTTATTTGCACTTATACAATTTTATCCAAGTTGGGGACAAGTAATTTTTATTGCAATCGCAGTTCTAGCAATCAATATGATTTTAGGAAATTTTGTTGAACCACGCTGGGAAGGTTCTGATTTAGGAATTTCACCTTTTG
This sequence comes from uncultured Treponema sp., assembly GCA_964563305.1. Classification (GTDB taxonomy): domain Bacteria; phylum Spirochaetota; class Spirochaetia; order Treponematales; family Treponemataceae; genus Treponema_D. Next base: position 940 of record CAZLXK010000193.1, on the reverse strand, counting down.
TAATTCTTGTTAGTCTTTCAGTTTGGATGTGGATGTGGGGATTTATTGGAGCAATTCTTTCTGTTCCGATGATGGTAATTATAAAAATTATTTGTGAAAATATTGATTTTTTAAAGCCAGTTGCAATTATTTTAGGCAACAATCCGAATCAAAAAAAATCACATCTTTTTAAGAAAAATAAAACTAAAGGATTTTGGATTTTTAAAAATTTAAGAAAGCATAAAACTTCTCAAAATCAAGATTTTAACACTTCTTCTAATTTATCAACTGAACAAGAAAATTCTTCTGATGGTTCGACTTCGCTCACCAACCGTGATTCGACTTCGCCACTTGAAACTTAATTACAAGTTAGAAATGAAAAGATTCTCGTATCAAGTACGGAAATGACAGTTTTTCAGTAACGCGTGGTTTCGACGCTGCAGATACTGAACCTGCCGAAGTACAATCACCGTAACTCAACTATACCACCTAAAATGTGGTTTTGAGAGCCCGCTTGAAACTTCGTTGCGATTTCAACCACCGTAGTTCGCCTTACCTAAGCATCGTACTTTATGAAAAAACTTTGCCATTAATTCTTTCGTAAATAAAACGCAAATCTTCTTCTTTTAAGTTTTCAAATTTTAGGCTAAAACATTTTTTGTTTGAATCACTTGGAGAATCATAAATTTTTTCTACGTAAGTTTGTAAATCAACTTTTCGTTTTAAAAGTTTATTTGAACTTAACGTAAAAAACATTGATAATTCAAAAATCGCACCTAAATGAAAATTATTTGAATTGTCGCAGTCATTTATATTTTTGCAAGACAAAATCATTCTTTTATCATCAACATAAATAATTCCAAAAGGTTTATTTCTTCCCTCTACACTTTCTGGCATAAAATTTTGCTTTTCTGTTAAAAATCTGACAAAGTACTTGCAAATTCGGACAACTTGGTATAAA
>CAZLXK010000192.1:0-5171 GCA_964563305.1 uncultured Treponema sp. | reverse complement strand
TGAATGCTAAGATATCGTCAAAAATTAAACCCTCAAACGAAGTTTGATTACTTTTCGTGGTTCCGTTTTCACTTCATTGCTTCGCAACCTTTAGGTTGCTCACAACTCGCCTACGGCTCGCCACTACAATCGGGGCTAAGCTTTCTTGTAAGCAATGGCGACAAGGATGTCGCCGTAAATGCTATAAAACCCTGAGAATTCGCAAGGCGAATTCTCGTAATTGACAGGAGGTCAAGAACAATCGGGGCTAAGCTTTCTTGTAAATCAGTTTTAAAAAGTTTATAGTTAGTTTTTGCTAACGTTTTATGGCAAAATAAATTTCTGATAAAGTTTTTAAACATAAACTTCTGCTTAAAAAAATATCAAAAAATGCACTTCCAGCGAGAACACTAACTTGAAAAACGGATTCCGCGTTCACTTGAAACTTCGTTGTGAATGCACTTGTGCAGATTGTTTTTCAAGTCAGAACCTCGTTTCCGTGCATTTTTTAGTATTCTAAAAAAGTTCAATTTAAAACTTATTAATAAAATCAGAAAATTTTTTAACTTATGGAGAGAAATAAAATGATGATTGACAAACGGCTTATAAACGCTGTGCCAAAATCAAAAAAATGGGTATTTTTAACAGTTTTACTAAAATGGATTTCGCTACTTTTAAATGCAGTTTTAATTTTTTCACTTGCACAAATCATAAAAACTCGTGGCGAAAATATTTTGCTTCCTTGCATTTTAATTGCGTTATGCGTAATTTTTTCGTTTTTATCATCACAATTTTCATCAATTACAAGTTTTAACGCAAGTTCTCAAGTAAAAAAAACTTTGCGCTCTATGATTTACGAAAAACTTTTAAAGCTTGGAACTGATTATCAAGAACAAACTCAAACTGCAAAAATTGTTCAGTTAGCAGTTGAAGGCGTTGAGCAACTTGAAGTTTGGTTTGGGCAATATTTACCGCAATTTTTTTACAGTATGATTGCGTCTCTTACAACATTTGCAATTTTAGCATTTTTAAACTTAAAAATGGCAATTATTCTTTTAGTTTGCGTTCCGCTCATTCCGCTGGCGATTGTGGCAGTTCAAAAAATCGCAAAACGAATCTTAAAAAATTACTGGAGTCAATACGCAAATTTGGCTGATAATTTTTTGGAAAATCTTCAAGGACTTACAACTTTAGAAATTTACAACGCTGACGAGTTTAAACAAAAATCTATGGCAAAAGAATCGGAACATTTTAGAAAAGTCACAATGAAAGTTCTTTCAATGCAATTAAATTCAATCATCATTATGGATATTGTTGCTTATGGAGGTGCTGGACTTGGAATTACAGCGGCGGTTGCTTCTTTTTTAAGCGGAAGTTTGAGTTTAGAAAATTGTTTTGTTTGTATTTTACTTTCTGCGGATTTTTTTATTCCGCTCAGAAGACTTGGAAGTTATTTTCACACAGCAATGAACGGAGCAACTGCAAGCAATAATATTTTTGAACTTTTAGACACAAAAGAAAAAACTGACGGTTCGCTTTTACTTGATTTATCAAATTTCTCAAATCAGAAAAATCAAGAAAATCAAATTCTTTACGAAACAAAAAATCTTTCTTACAACTTTGGAGAGCGAAAAGTTTTACAAAATGTAAACATAAAAATTCAAAATGGTTCTTACACAGCTTTTGTTGGAAAAAGTGGATCTGGAAAATCAACAACAGCAAAAATTCTTTCCGGAATAAATGCCGACTACAAAGGAAGCGTAAAACTTAACGGCACGGAATTAAGTGAATTTCAAAAATCTTCAGTTTACAAAAATTGCACTTACATAAGTCATCGCGATTGGATTTTTAAAGGAAGCGTAAAAGAAACGCTGCTTGAAGGAAATCAAAATGCGAGCGAAGAAGAAATGTGGAAAGTTTTAGACGAAGTTCAGTTAAGTTCGTTCTTAAAAGAAAACGGCGGACTTGAAATGCAAATTGAAGAAAACGCAGCAAATCTTTCTGGCGGACAAAAACAGCGACTTTCTATTGCAAGAGCACTTTTATTTAACTCTCCAATTATGATTTTTGATGAAGCGACTTCAAACATCGACGTAGAAAGCGAAAGTGCAATCTTAAAACTTTTGCACGAACTTAAAGGTAAAAAAACAATTCTTATGATAAGTCACAGAAAAGAAAATTGCTCCGGAGCAGACAAAATTTATCTTTTTGAAAATGGAACTTGCTGCGAAGATTCAGAAAAAGTGGAGGAAGCAAAATGAAAACTTTATTAAAACTTTCAAAATTAATTTCATCACTTTTTCCGGTGATGTTACTTTCAATAATTTTTGGAACTTTAGGTCATCTTTGTGCGATTGGAATTCCAGTTTTAGGATCAATGGCAATCGTAGAAAATTTTAGCATAAAATTTTTGATTTTTGTAGGAATTGCTCGCGGAATTCTTCATTACATTGAACAATATTGCAATCACTTTATTGCGTTTTCAATTTTAGCTAAAATCAGAAATAAAGTTTTTGCAAAACTTCGTGAATTAGGACCAGCGAAACTTGAAGGCAAAGAAAAAGGAAATTTAATTTCTTTAATCACGAGCGACATTGAACTTTTGGAAGTTTTTTACGCTCACACGATTTCGCCAGTTTTTATTGCACTTTTAACTTCTATTGTGATGATTATATTTTTTGCACATTACAGTTGGATTTTAGCACTTGTCGCTTTAGTTTTTTACGTTTTAGTTGCGGTTTTGGTTCCAGTCATTGTGAATAAAAAAGCAGTTGAACACGGAACAGAATATAGAAATGAATTTGCAAAGATGAATTCTTATTTGTTAGATTGTCTTCGCGGACTTGAACAAAGCATTTTGTTTGGAAACGGAAAATCTAAACTCGAAAAAATAAAATCTAAAAGCGATGAACTTGCTTCTAGCCGAAGAAAAATGGCTGTAAACGAAGGATTTACATCAGCAATTTCAGGAATTTTTGTAAGTTTTGCGGGACTTTCAATGCTTGCAGTTTCTTTAGTTTTGTACAAAAATTCTTTGTGTGATTTTAATGCGGTTGTAATTTGCACAACGGCAATGTTTTCTTCATTTGGTCCGTGTCTTGCAGTTGCCGCTTTAGGAAGTAGCCTTTCTGGAACAATTGCAAGTGCAAATCGAGTAGTTTCGCTTTTGGAAGAAAAACCAATCGTAGAAAATGTTTATGATGGAATTGATGTAGAATTTTCTAGCGCAAAAGCACAAAACGTTTACTTTAAATATCCAAAAAATCAGCAAGTTCTGAAAAATCAGCAAAAAGAAGTTCAAACTTTACAAAAATCAGCGAAAATTTTGTCAGAAAACGACTCGAAAAATCAGCAAAATCAAAACGATGAACAAGAAAATGTTTTAGAAAATGTGAGCGTGGAATTTCCTAAAAATAAAATTATTGGAATTCAAGGAAAAAGCGGTTCTGGAAAATCAACTTTACTAAAACTTTTTATGCACTTTTGGAACGCTGATTCTGGAAAAGTTGAAATATCTGAAAAATCAGTTCAAAAAATCAACACAAATTGTTTGCGGAAAATTGAAAGTTATGTAACTCAAGAAACTGTGCTTTTTCACGACACAATCGAAAATAATATTCGCATTGCAAAACTCGACGCTACGGAAGACGAAATTATAACAGCTTGCAAAAAGGCTGAACTTCACGATTTTATTATGAGCTTGCCAAACAAATACAAAACTCAAGTTGCGGAATTGGGTGACAATTTTTCTGGTGGCGAACGGCAACGTTTAGGTTTGGCAAGAGCATTTTTGCACGAAAGCGATTTTATTCTTCTTGATGAACCTACGAGTAATTTGGACAGTTTTAATGAAGAAAAAATTATGCAAACTGTAAAAAATGAATCGACAAATAAAACTATTGTGATTGTTTCGCATAGAGATTCAACTTTTAAGTTTGCTGATAAAATTTTTAAACTAGAATCTGGAAGAAATTCATAATGAAAAAAATATGTAATTCTAAACAATATGACAAGTTTTTTACAAACGGATTTGTTCAGACTTAACGGGCTTCACTTTATTGAAAAAAAAACGTCACCCTGAACTTGTTAGCCTACGGCGGCTTCGCACAGGGTCTGTTAATAAAAAAAAATTTAACATTACAGATTCCGCTGATTCGCTTTCGCTCTGGTTAACACTCTGTTACCAACAGATTCCGAATCGAGTTCGGAATGACATATAAACAATATTTTGGGTAAATTAAAATGAGTAAAAAATTATCTGTGGAAGAAAAACGTCAAGATGAACAAAAAACTGTTGCTTTAATGATTCAACTTTATTGCAAAAAAAAGCATGGTCAAAAAAAAGCACTTAAAAATCCAGATTTTATGTGTGATGATTGTAAAGATTTGCTTTCTTACGTAAACGAGCGGATTTTACATTGTCCGTTTATGGAAACTAAAACTTTTTGTTCAAATTGTCGCGTTCATTGCTACAAAAAAGATTATCGCGAAAAAATAAGAATTGTGATGAGATTTTCTGGTCCGCTGATGCTTTTTTATCATCCAGTTAAGGCGATTAAACACGTAACTAGCACTATTAAAGAAAAACATCGGCTTGCTCGAGAGGATTCACGCTTGAGTTAGTGAAACTGGCGGTTGCGTTAGAGAACTGGCGGGTTTGTGAAGGAAGTAACGCTTGCGGTGAAAAACTGACAGTTTTTTCGAAGAACTGGCGGTCACAAAAAAAACTGGCAATTTACTTAAGTAAACTGCCAGTTTTTTTATTCAATTAAAGTCAAAATCAACTACAAAAGTCGTTTCAACTGTGTTCAACGACCGTCTATTCCAGAATAGCACCTTTATCAGTCGCAACCTAAGGTTGCTTTCGAGGTTTCTTGCGAAACCTCGCATGTCTTTTGGCACTAGAAATATTTTCTACTCTAGTATTGCACCCTTGTCAGCAGACGAAACTAACTTTGCATAGCGTGCAAGATAACCGGTTTTTACTTTTGGTTCTGGAGCGTGCCACTTTGCTTTTCGCTTCTCAAGTTCTTCGTCGCTAACTTCAAGATGAATTTTGTAGTTGTTGATGTCAAGCGTAATTTTGTCACCTTCTTCTACAAGAGCAATTGGTCCGCCAACTGCCGCTTCCGGCGAGCAATGTCCCAAAGAAGCGCCGCGAGTTGCGCCAGAAAAGCGTCCGTCTGTAATTA
>CAZLXK010000191.1:0-5204 GCA_964563305.1 uncultured Treponema sp. | reverse complement strand
CATTTCCGCACTTTTAGTCATTTCTTGCACCAACAAACGACCGTTTTCCTGAGCAATGCGGGGAAAGCCTTCCCCTCGCTCCAACCGCTAGCGCGTTTTCCGTTACCCCTTCTGCGGGGGACACCCCCTGCAATGTTTGCGAAGCAAACTCGATTACAACGCCCCTACAGGCAAAATCTCAGAGAAAACTTAACTTTATAGACCTTTTCGCTGGATGCGGAGGACTTTCTCTTGGATTCGAACAGGCTGGCTTTACACCAATTTTTGTAAATGAAATTGTTCCGCAGTTTAATGAAACTTATAGAAAAAACAGAAATCTTTCTGATGACCAATATTTTGTTGGCGATATAAAAGAACTAAATAAAAAAATTGATGATTATCTTCCAAGATTCAAAGATGTTGATTTGATTTGCGGCGGTCCTCCTTGTCAAGGATTTTCAATGGCAAATCGACAGCGGATAATCGATGACCCAAGAAACCAGCTTTATAAGGAATACCTAAAGTTTCTCGCATTTGTACGTCCAAAGTTTTTCGTTATGGAAAACGTCCGAGGAATGAGCAACAAATGGGAAGAAATAAAAGAAAACTTTGAAACTTATCTAAATAAAAGCAACGATGAAAAATATCTTTTTGCCTCACATCTTTTATATGCAGAAGATTTCGGAGTTCCGCAGCATCGTGAAAGATTCATTGTAATTGGAAATAAACTCGGAATTTCTCCAGAAAAAGTTTTCGATGAGATTTTTAAGAATAAAAGAAAACCATTTGTATTAAAAGACGCACTTGAAGGATTGCCGAAGCTTGGCACAAAAACTGTAAAAGGACGCAATGATATTGAAGACGAGAATAGCGGCTATACAGAATGTGATTTTGAATATAAAGAGAATGATTTTTATCATTTTATAAACGGCAGTAAACATCTAACAAAACTCTATAACCACAAAAACAGATACAACAATCCGCGTGACGTAGAAATCTATACAAGGCTCCCTCAGGGCGCAAATTCTTTGCACGAATCCATTTCTGACATTATGCCCTATAAAAGCCGCAATGATATTTTCAAAGACAAATATTTTAAGCTCGAAGAAAACAAAATCTGCAAAACAATAACTTCCCATATGAAGTTTGACTGCAATATGTACATACATCCGTGGTATAGTCGCGGTTTAACTCCACGTGAAGCTGCACGAATTCAAACATTCCCTGATGATTTTATTTTTTACGGTTCACAAAACAGCTGGTACGCACAGATAGGAAATGCTGTTCCTGTAAAACTCGCAGCCGCAATCGGAAAAGGAATTGCAAAATTCCTATGAAACACGTTGAACTTTTTTCCGGCATTGGCGGATTCAGACAAGCATTAAATCTCATTCAGAAAGATTTTCATATTCCATTTGATTGTATTGCTTTTTCTGAAATTGAGAAAAATGCAATCGCAACTTACAAAAGCAATTTTGACACAAAAGGCGAAGTTGAAATGGGCGATATTGCCGCTTTCAATTCCGATGAAAACCATATTAAAAATTTGCATTTTGACTTGCTGACCGGAGGTTTCCCTTGTCAACCTTTTAGCATGATGGGAGACCAACTTGGTTTTTCTGATACACGCGGAACAATGTTTTTTGAGATTGAAAAAATCCTGCGTGTGAAAAAAGAGCAAGGAGAGCAAATTCCTTTCGTGCTTTTGGAAAATGTAAAGAATCTTTATACACATGATAAAGGAAACACTTTTAGAACAATAAAAGAGCATTTAGAAAATCTTAGTTATCATTTTTATTCAAGCATTTTCGATTCAGAAAATTTTGCTCTTGCTCAGAAAAGAAACAGAATAATCATATTTGCGACAACTAAAAAACTTCCAGAAAACTTTGATTTTTCAGCGGAAAATATAAAGCGAGTTTTTGACGAACACATAAATGAAATGCATTCAATCTGTAAGCAAAGAACAACTCTTGATGTTTTAGAGAAAAATGTTCCTGCAAAGTATTTTTTGAGTGAAAGAATAAAGCCGACAATTCTTTCAAACGGAACGGCTGGATTTAAGTCTAATTCAAAAATCAATCTTTTAACTGCACGTCCATTGTGTGCAACTATGCATAAAATGCATCGTGCCTGCCAAGACAATTATTTCAGCCAAGAATTCATAACATCAGAAAATCCAATTGAATATTTGCAGCATGAATACACAAAGGAAGAAGAAGCAACGCATCACATCAGAAAACTGACTCCTGAAGAAGCTTTTAATTTGCAAGGCTTTCCTAAAGAATTTTGCAAGAAACCACACGAATTAGGAATTTCAGACGGAGCATTGTATAAGCAAGCAGGAAACGCAGTGAGTGTAAACGTCATTTACGCCATTGCATATTACTTATTTGTAAATCAGAGATTAGGAGCATAGTAAATGGAAAAAATCGAATGGCCAATAAAAAATCAGAATGCAAAATATAAATTTGAAGAAAATCCATCGAAGGAATCGAGCATCAATATTTCCAAAGAAATTTTTGATTTTCTTGGTGGAAAAGAAAACGGAGATATTATTAGTGTAACTCTTAGAAAGAAAGATTTTCTTTTGGCTTTTTCAAAAGTAATTTCTAATCTGCCTCTGTTTTATTGGTCCAAAGATTGTTGTCAAAAAGCAGAATTTTCATCAGATTTTTTTGAAACAAATTATTCAGAAATTGAAGAACATTTTGGCGACAATGAAAGAATACAGTATAAGATAAAACTTAGAATAAATGATGAATCTACAACCAGATACTATATGTATAGAATCGATGGAATGAAAAATTTTATTCTTCGTGATTTTTTGATTGGTGAAAACTCATCTTTGATTTTTATAAAGAACGATAACGGAGAATTGATAATTGTTCCTGTTGTTGATGTTAAAAAAAATCAGAAAAATGAAGAAAATGCATTACAAAATGAAAAATCTTCTTTATTTCCTAACGTTCCACCTCAACAAACCATCCTTTACGGAGTTCCTGGCAGCGGGAAGTCTTATACAATTGCAAAGGAACTCGAAACACTTGGTATAAATAAAGAAAATGAAAGCGAATATACAAAGCGAGTTGTATTTCATCCTGAATATACAAATACAGATTTTATAGGTCAGATTTTGCCTCAGTCAAAAGAAAATGGAGAAAAAATCTCTTATCCATTTGCGGCGGGTCCTTTTACACAGATTCTTGCAAAGGCCTATACTCACAAGAATAAAAATTACGCTTTAATAATAGAAGAAATAAATCGTGGCAATGCGGCTGCGATTTTTGGCGAACTTTTTCAGCTTTTGGACAGACTTTCGGAAGATGAGAACGGCTCTGCAAATGGCTATACATACACAAAAGGCTGGAGTTCTTATCCAATAACAAATGACAACATCAACAAGGCAATTTTTGAGGCTTATTCTAAAAATCAAGCTGACAACGATTTTGCGCCTTTTATTCCAAAAGAGAACTTTGAAAAATACGGATTGAACATTGGCATCCGCCTTCCGCCGAACCTTTCTCTTTTTGCCACGATGAACACGAGCGACCAAAATGTTTTTAAACTTGACAACGCATTCAAACGTCGCTGGGATTTGCAGCTTATTCAAAATGAATTTGGCGAAACTGCTGACGAAATCAATCAGCGTGATGCACAGGTTGAAGGCTTTGATTTTACTTGGGAACAGTTTAGAAAGGCAATAAATGAAATTATCACTAGTTCAGAGTGGAATTCGGATTATTCAAGTTTTTCAGATAAGCAAATTGGCTGCTGGTTTTCGAAAGCAATAAAAACAGAAAATGGAGACTTCATAATTGCTAAGCATTCTTTTGTAAATAAAGTGCTTGAGTATCTTTGGGACGATGTATTTAGTTATGAACCGAATACAATTTTCAAAGATGACTTTAAAACTTTTGAAAATCTTTCAGAAGCGATAATTGATAACGAAAACTCTGATATATTTAAGGAATCGGTAAAAACAAAGATAGATTATTACCAAGATAAAATAAAAAATGAAATAAAACCTAATAATCCAATAAAAAGAATTAAACGCGAAAAAACGAATTTTGAAGATGCTGGAATAAAAATTGGGGAGACAATTACTTTTTCAAAAGATGGAACTTTAGCTATTGTCAAAGAAAATAACAAAGTTAGCATAAATGGAAATGAACCGATTTCTTTAACAAGAGCCTCTAAGCAACTTGTAGGTGCTAGTGCAAAAGAAACAATGAATCCATATGATTATTGGACTTATAATGGAAAAACAATAACAGAGCTGTTTCTTTCAAAATTAAGGCAACAAAAAAAGGAATAATAAATGCCTTCCGTTTCGTTAAAAGATTTTTGTTTTTCAAAGGAAGCTTCTCTTGATTCGGAATTTGTTGGAATTCATTTTAATGAAGGAAAATTTGAAATAGTTTTTCCGTTGGGATTTGCTCCGTCGTTAAAGGATGAAAAATCGCTTAGAAAAGAAATCTTGCTTTTAATAAAGATTTTGAGGTCATACAAAAACGATGACAGGCAGAAATCTACAGAAAAAGAAAATTCAAGCGATTTCAAGGACTTTCCGCTTTCATCTTATTTTTTTGTCTTCAATTATTTTTTGAAAAACGGCTACTACAGAACCCGCGAAACTCTTTATGCAAAAAACGCGAAGGGAAAAATCAGCTACAGCCGCACAATCAAACAGACAAATCCCACAATCAGCAATGACAATGTTGTCTATTTGGACTGCATTGCACGAAAGATAAGCTACAATGACGAAGAGCTGATTTCTATAATCAACAAATTTTGCGTGTATGAAAGTTTTGAAAAAATTGGCTGTCTCTTTACATCTTTTATGCCAAAAAATCCTCATATAAAATGCAGAACAAAAATCTTTTCATCATTCTTAAAACGCAAAATTGCAGAAACCTTCAATGATGAAGAAAGATTGCTTTTTAAGAATATGCTTTCAATTATCAATCTGTCAGAAAGCGTAAACGAAAGCAAAGAATATTTTTTTGGCACAAATGAATTTCATTCAGTTTGGGAATGGATGGTTGATTCAGCTTTTGGCGAAACTGACAAAGAAAATTTCTATCCGAAAGTCTACTGGAAACTTTTTGATGAAAAAGGAAATCTTGGAAATGCATACGATTTTCCTGGCGACGAAAAACGAAATTCTCTCCGCCCCGACACAATTATGATTCAAAACCGCGGAAGAGGAGGCCAGAAAATTT
>CAZLXK010000190.1:0-5218 GCA_964563305.1 uncultured Treponema sp. | reverse complement strand
TGCCACGTCGAACTAAAGTTTTTGCTCGCAATGACGGCGGATTGAAATTTTGCAGAGAATGAAGCGATAGCGGAAGTGTGGAACACGGGTTTTGTTTGAGATTCGCACTTAGCACAGAAGATAAAAAAAAGTGGCAGTTTAATTCAAACTTTTACGCTAAGCATAAACAGATTCTGAAACAAGTTCAGAATGAGCACTTTTCTTATGAAGAATAAAAAAAATTTGCTCCAAAAATATTATCAAAAATATTAAAATTTTTATAAAATTTTCTATTGACAATTAAAGGTTTAGGCGTGATATTTGTTTTAATTTTATAAAAAAGGAGTTGTACGCGACTTTGAACGGAAGTACAGTTTCTATCAACCACGTTTCTAAGCACTTTGGTGATTTTAATGCTTTGAACGATGTTAATTTTACTATCAAGCAAGGAGAATTTTTTTCTCTACTTGGACCTTCTGGATGTGGAAAAACCACTTTGTTAAGAATTATTGCAGGTTTTGAATTTCCTGACGAAGGCACGGTTCTTTTTGATGACAAAGATATTATTCCTCTGCCACCAAACAAGAGGCACAGCAATACGGTTTTTCAAAGTTATGCTTTATTTCCTCACCTTTCAGTTTATGATAACGTTGCATTTCCGCTTAAACTGAAAAAGTTGAATAAAAAAGAAATCGATGAAAAAGTTAGAAAATATCTTCATCTTGTGCAACTTGATGAACATATTTCAAAAAAGCCAAATCAACTTTCTGGCGGTCAAAGGCAACGGGTGGCGATTGCTCGAGCGTTAATTAACGAACCAAAAGTTCTTCTTCTTGACGAACCACTTTCGGCCCTTGACGCAAAACTTAGAGCAAATCTTTTGGTTGATCTTGATGCTTTGCACGACAAAATCGGAATTACTTTTATTTACGTTACGCACGATCAAAGTGAAGCTCTTGCCGTAAGCGACAGAATTGCAGTTATTAATAAAGGTAAAGTTTTGCAAGTTGGAACTCCTTTTGAAATTTACGAAAGTCCAGCGACTCAATTTGTGGCACAATTTATTGGCGAAACTAATCTTTTTGAATCTGAAGTTGTGCAATGCGAAGAACATAAAGTTGAAGGAAAAGATCCTGATTTTATGGTTACTTTGAATGTTCCGTGTTTAGGAATGCAAGCTCAGTTAAAAGGCGACACACAAGCAACTAAAGAAGAAGACAAAAATATTCTTGTTACTGATTACGAACACACTGATGTGGGTCAAAAAGTTGCGTTTACAATTCGTCCGGAAAAAATCAGAATTACTTTGGAAGAACCAAATGTAAATGGCAGAAAAGATATCAATGTTTTTAAGGGAATTGTTGAAGAGCCAGTTTACACAGGTTTTCAGTCAAAATTTTATGTTCGACTTGAAAATGGAACAATCATTAAAGTTTTTAAGCAACATACAAATTATCTTGACGACGGTCCTGAAATTCAGTGGAAAGACACAGTTTATGTTTCTTGGTCTGCGGAAGATGGATACATTGTTGAGGACATAAATACATGAAAACAGAAAATCAAAATAAAGCAAAAAAAAGTAAACAGTTGGAAATTGCATCAAAAGCGTATTCAGCAAAATTTGAAAAACGCAAAAAGTTAAATCCAGGTCCTGCTTATGCGTGGCCTATGGGATTGTGGTTTTCGATATTTTTTATAATTCCACTTATTATAATTGTTTGTTATTCATTTATGAAGCGTGATGTTTACGGCGGAGTTATTCACGAATTTTCGCTTAAAGCGTACAGACAAATGCTTTCTCCGTCTTACGGTTTGATTTTTTTGCGAACTTTGTGGATTTCTTTAGTTGCAACTGTAATTACAATTTTGATTTCGATTCCTTGCGGATATGCAATGGCTAGAAGCAAACATCAAACTTTGCTTTTAATTTTAGTTGTAGTTCCATTTTTAACAAATTCTTTAATTAGAATTTTTGCTTGGATTACAATTTTAGGCGACAACGGAATTTTAAATAAAATTTGCGGATTTTTTTACAATTTTTGGAATCACGTAATTTTAAATCACAAAGATGCTGTTTTTAGTCCACACAAATTTATGTTTTCTAAAGGTGCGGTTATTCTCGTAAGCATTTATATGTATTTGCCTTACGCAATTTTGCCGATTTTTACGGCAGTTGACAGATTTGACTTTACTTTATTAGAAGCGGCTCGCGATTTAGGTGCGACAAAATCAGAATCTATGATTAAAGTTCTTTTGCCAGGAATTAAAAGCGGAATTTTAAGCGGAATCATTTTTACGTTTATTCCGATTTTTGGAAATTACACAGTTCCTCAACTTGTGGGCGGAAAAGACAGTTATATGCTTGGAAACATCATTGTTGATCAAGTTCAAAAAGTAAGAAACTGGCCTTTAGCAAGTGCATTCAGTATGGTTATTACAATAATTTCTATGGCTGGAGTTCTTTTAATGCTTAGTTCTAATCAAAAAGATGCAAAACTCAAGAAAACTTCTACAAAAGAAGATCCAATGGCTGCAAGTAATTCGCCAACGCTCGCAATGACAATGAATCAAAACTTAAATCAAGAATTCAAAAATCAAAATATGGGAGAAAAATTATGAGCAAAATGAAAAATCCATTAGTTGCTACAGTAAATTCTCTTGTAAACAAAAATCTAAAAAAACAAAAAGATCCTAAAGCAGAAAATTATAGACACGCAAAAAAGAATTGGAAAAAACACAATAAAACTTTTAGTTTTTCAAACACAATTCTTTGTCTTTCGCTTTTATTTTTGTTCATTCCGCTGTTTGTAATTATATTTTTTTCATTTAACGAAGCAAAAGATACTGAATTTACAAGATTTTCTTTTGTTTGGTACGAACAGTTGATTTTTAATTCAAAACCTTTATGGTCAGCCTTGCTAAATTCGCTGATTGTGGCGATTACTTCGTCTTTAGTTGCGACAATTTTAGGAACTTTAGCTTCAATCGGAATTGCTTGGTACAAATTTTTTGGCCGAAATTACATTCAAACTGTAAGTTTTTTGCCGATGGTTTTGCCAGAAGTTATTATGGGCGTTTCTTTGCTGATTTTCTTTAGCGGAATAAAACTTTCGCTTGGACTTTTTACGATTTTTATTGCTCACACAACTTTCTGCTTGCCTTTTGTATTTTTAATGGTGAATGCTAGAATTGACGAATTTGATTATTCGATTATAGAAGCGAGCCACGATCTTGGCGCAAATGAAATTCAAACCTTGTTCAGAGTAATAATTCCTGCAATTATGCCTGGAATTCTTTCTGGATTTATGATGAGCGTTACAATGTCGCTTGAAGATTATGTTATTACGGCTCTTGTAAGCGGACCTGGAAGCACAACGCTGCCACTTTACGTTTATTCTATGATTAGATTTGGCGTAAGTCCTGTAATAAATGCACTTTCTTTTGTTTTGATTTTGGGAATTTGTTTAATTGCATTTATTTTGCGAAAAGGATTAAAAACTTTTGCCGCTTCACACTAAAATTTTAAAACTTCACGTTAAATTTCTTATTTTTATATTGAATTTTATTTTTAAATGTATTTTATTCTTTTATTGACTTTTAAATTTGATGTTTATTTGTAAACTGCAACAAAAAATGCACGTAGGCAAAGTTCTTCTTTGAAAAACAATCTGCACAAACGCAGTGAGAAAGCCGTTTTTCAGAGAATGTTTTTGCCGTGAGTTCATTTTTTGATAATTTGAGAATCCAAACTTAAATATAAAAGTCAAAACGCTGCATTTGCAGTGAGGCTTTTGCCTATATTTTTGTTTTAAGAGGGTTTTTTCCATGAAAAAAATCATCACAAAAATTTTTGGAGCATTTATTGCATCCGCTTTGATTTTAGTTTTTGCTGCTTGTTCAAAAGATGACGGCAAAACTTTGTATCTTTACAACTGGACTTATTACACGCCAGACGAAGTTTTAAGAGATTTTGAAAAAGAATTTGAATGTACTGTAAAAGTTGACAGTTATGCATCAAACGAAGAAATGTATGCAAAACTTAGAGCAGGTGCAAAAGGTTACGACATTGTTGTTCCGTCTCAAGATTATGCTTCAATTATGATTGAACAAGGAATGTTGCGCGAACTTGATCAATCAAAAATGACAAATAAAATCCACATAAACCCAGCGGTTTTTGAAAAAGCAACTTATGATCCAGAAATGAAATATTGTGTTCCTTATTATTTTGGTGCGGCAGGAATTGCTGTTAACAAAACAAAAGTTCAAGTAGGAACTTACGAAAAAACTTGGAATATTTTTGCTGACAAAAAATTTGCAGGTCACGCAACTATGATGGACGATATGCGCGAAGTTATGGGCGACGCTTTGGCACATCAAGGACACAGCGTAAATTCTTTGGACGATGCAGAATTAAAATCAGCAAAAGATTTAGTTTTAAATGAATGGAAACCAAATCTTGTAAAATTTGATGCTGAAGGTTTTGGAAAATCATTTGCAAGTGGAGATTTTTGGCTTTGTCAAGGATACGCTGAAGTTATTTACGGCGAAGTTCCGCAAGAAAAATGGGAATCAACAATCGACTTTTTTATTCCACAAGAAGGCGGACCTTCTTACTTGGACAGCATGTGTATCTTAAAAGATGCTCCACATTATGAACTTGCAAACGAATTTATAAATTATATTCACCGACCAGAAGTTTATGCAAAATTTTTAGATGCATTCAGTTTTCCGTGTTTTGTAAATCCAGAAGCGGAACAATTTATGACTTCTAAAGCAATGTATTCTGCGGATCAAATGGCAAACTGCGAACTTAAAAACGATTTAGGCGAAGGTTTGGATAAATACAACGAACTTTGGCAAGAAATCCGATTTAGTGAATAATTAAATAAAAAAAATAAATTGGTCGCCAGAAGTTTTTTTTGGCGACTTTTTTTTTAAGTGTCAGTTTTCAAATTCAAGTATCAGCAGATTCTTCGCTACGGTCAGAATGATTGCAACCTACGGTTGCTTACGAGATTTACTTTTGTAAATCTCGCATATGGTAACTGTCAGTTTTATTTTTTAAGCATATTTGTGATTTCGACATTGCTCAACCACCGCGTCAAAACAAGAAAATCTTAAAGAAAACTTAAAAAATTTTTCAATTATCTAGTTATATTAAAACCAAAGTGTTATCATATATGTAAAAAGGTATAAAATAAAAAAAATGTTATCACAAGAAGAATTTAAAAATATTTTG
>CAZLXK010000189.1:0-5260 GCA_964563305.1 uncultured Treponema sp. | reverse complement strand
TCCAAATCCAGTTCCAAGTGACGCAATTACAGGATTTAATTTATCATTATCGCGGACTTTTTCTGGACGAACTTTTTCAACATTAAGCATTTTTCCCCACAAAGGAAGTATCGCTTGATGTTTAGGATCTCTACCTTTTTTTGCAGAACCTCCGGCAGAATCTCCTTCGACAATATAAACTTCACAAGAAGCAGGATCGTGTTTTTCAGAACAATCGGCAAGTTTTGCAGGCATTCCAAAACCGTCCGTTGTCATTTTTTTACGCATATTATCTTTTGCTTTTCTTGCAGCAATTCGAGCAGCCGCTTCACCAACAGATTTTTCAAGAATTATATCTACAATTTGAGGATTTTGTTCACAAAAAAGCGTAAATTTTTCTTTTACAAGTTGATCTACATAACCGCGAACTTCACTATTTCCAAGTTTTGTTTTTGTTTGCCCCTCAAACTGAGGTTCAGGAACTTTTATAGAAAGAACAGCAGTTAATCCAGAACGAACATCATCACCGGTAAGTTTTTCTTCAAGTTTTTTAGAAAGTTTTTCGCGTTTTTCTAATTCTTTATTTAAAACAACTGTTAATGCAGTTTTAAAACCTTCAAGATGAGTTCCTCCTTCGCGAGTATTTATATCATTTACATAAGAATGAATTGATTCTGTATAACCATCATTCCATTGCATTGCAACTTCAATTTGAACATCGTTTTCTTCGCCACTAATATAAATTGGTTCTGAAGGAAAAACTTGTTTGCCTTCATTTAAATAAGAAGTGTAATGTTTAATACCACCTTCAAAAAAATATTCAACTTCTTTTTGTTTTTCTAAGCGTTCATCTCTAAAAATAATTTTTATTCCTGGATTTAAGAAAGCAAGTTCCCGAAGTCTGTTTGATAAAACATCAAAATTATAAGTTGTAGTTTCTTTAAAAATCTTTGGATCGGCTTTCCATCTAATAACAGTTCCGTGTCTATCAGAAGGTTCTATAATTTCAACCTTTGTTTTTGGCAATCCGATTTCGTATTTTTGACGATAATGATTTCCATCACGATAAACATCAGCAATCATCCAAGAAGAAAGAGCATTTACACAAGAAACTCCAACTCCGTGTAAACCTCCAGAAACTTTATATGTAGATTTATCAAATTTTCCGCCAGCGTGCAGTCTTGTTAAAACTAATTCTAGTGCACTAACTTTTTCGGTAGGATGCATTGCAACAGGAATTCCGCGTCCATTATCTTCAACACGACAAATATCATCTTTTTCTAAGGCAACAATAATTCTGTCACAATAATGTGCCATTGCTTCATCAATACTATTATCAACAACTTCATAAACAAGATGATGCAATCCATTTGGACCCGTAGAACCAATATACATTCCAGGTCTTTTTCTTACAGCCTCAAGTCCATGTAAAACTTGAATACTACTAGCATCATAATTATTATTTTCGTCAGACATTTTTTACCTCAGATTTTATTTGAACACTAGGAAATTTTATTTTTCTTAATGATTTTTGTATCCAAAATTAAAAATTGATTTTTAAAATTCTATAAAAAAATATTCATAAAACTAAAATCATTTTTCTGATAAAATTTAAGTTATAAAAAAATAATTAAGACATATTTTAGAAAGAAAAATATAACCTTTTTCCGCTTAAAAGTAAAGAATAGAGAAAGTTTCAAACCGTAACAGATTTTTATATCACTAAAATCTAAGAAAATACTAATCTCTGAATACATCAAAAACCTCAAACTTAAAAAACATTCTAAAACCTTCAATTTTTTCACAAAAATTCACTAAAAATTCAAAATCTATATTTTTGTATAATTGTGGATAACTTTATTTTTTTACTTTATACATTCTAAAACCTTCAATTTTTTCACAAAAATTCACTAAAAATTCAAAATCTATATTTTTGTATAATTGTGGATAACTTTATTTTTTTACTTTATAATAATAATTTATGGACGAACAACAATTTAAAATTTTTTGGGACGAAGCCCTAAAACAAATCGAAGAACAATACAAAATAAGCGGCAAAACAGACGATTTTAAGCTTTGGTTTAATATGAATTTTGTAAAAAGTTCAGGTACAGATATTACAGTTTCTGTTCCTTCAAATTTTATGTGGAACCGACAAGTTGAAATGGGTTTTGTTTCAGAAATAGAAAATAAAATAGAAGAACTTTGTGGTCAAAAAGTAAAACTTACTTCTATAGTTTCAAAAATAAAAAACACAACTGAACAAAAAATTCAAAATTCTGAGAATTCTCAAATAAATATAAATCAAAATAATATCGAAAATAATTCAGTAAATTTAAATTCACAAAAAATTCCAGAAAATTTAAAAGCAGATCAAATCAATCAAAATATTCAAGAAATAAGTGAAAAAAAAGTAAAAAAACATCCACTTCTTGACGAAAAATTTACTTTTGAAAATTTTGTAAAAGGTGACAACAACGAATTTGCTTACAGTGCCGCTTTGGCTGCTGCAAAAAATCCAGGAAAAGCATATTCTCCTCTTCTATTTTACGGCGGAGTTGGTTTAGGAAAAACACATCTTATGCAAGCAGTTGGGAATTATATTTACAATAATTCTCCATCTAATACAAAAATTTGTTACATAAGTGCAGAAGAATTTGCAAATGAATTTACAAAATCTTTGCGTGATAATCAGCAAGAACAATTTAAATTAAAATATAGAGGACTTGACGTTCTTCTTTTAGACGATATTCATTTTCTGATTGGAAAGAAAGGTATTCAAGAAGAAATTTTCTTTACTTTTGAAGCACTTTATAGAAAACATTCTCAGATGATTTTTACTTGCGACCGTCCGCTTTCAGAATTAAAAGGAATTGAAGAGCGTCTTATGTCAAGGTTTAGTTTAGGAACTCCTATTGATTTGGCTCCTCCAAACTTTGAAACAAGATGTGCAATTCTTCAAAAAAAAGCATTATCTTACAACACAAAAATAAGCGATGAAGTTATAGAATTTATTGCAAAAACAATTCAATCTAATGTAAGAGATTTGGAATCAAGTTTAAAAATTATAGTAAATTATGCCGATTTAATTCCTGGTCAAAAAATCGACATAGAAATGGTTCAAAAACTCTTAAAAGATACATTCACTCAAACAACAAACGAATCTATTAGCATTGATACAATCCAAAAAGTTATTGCAGATCATTACAACATTTCAATAAGTGAAATAAAAAGTAAAAAAAGAAATAAAAAATTTGTAACTCCAAGAAATATTGCAATCTATATTGGACGAGAACTTTGTGATTATTCTTTTACAGGACTTGCAGAAGAATTTGGAGGAAGAGATCATACAACAATAATGCACAGTTATAATAATATTGCTGACCAAATAAAACTTGATGCTTCTTTAAATAACACAATTCAACTTCTCATAAGAGAAATAAAAGAATATAAAAAATATTAGCATTTTATTTGCTTTTATTTGTGGAAAACTGAACTTATATATGATAAAATCTTGTTGAAATTCTGTTGATAACTAATTATTCTGTGTAAAAGTGAATTTTTTGCTTATAAAAACCACAATCTTTTACACTTCTTAATTCTTTATAATAAAAAGAATTATATAACTTATCCAAAGAATTCACTGACCTATTACTACTATTACTAAAATTTATAAATTTATAAATTTAGATAGTGTGTTTATAAAATTTAAAATATACATTTTTTTGTATATTTATACATTTATTATAAATTTAGGAGAACTAAAATGAAATTTACATTTGATAAATCAGCAATGATAAAAGAAATTTCTATAGCACAAGAAATTATTTCTACAAAAAATTCTACTTCAATTTTGTCTAATGTCCTTTTGATAGCAGAAAATAATAGTTTGACTATAAAAGTAACTGATATGAAAGTAAATTTTGAAACAAAAATTCCTGTTCAAATTGAAGAAGAAGGTTCAACAATTATTTACTGTGATAAATTTATGGGAATATTAAATTCTCTTCCTGATGGTGAAGTTGAATTTAAACAAACTGAAAACGAAGAAGAAAATTCAATTTCTGTTATTATAAAACCTATTTCTAAAAATATTGAATTTGTTATTCAAAGCATGACAAAAGAAAAATATCCAGAAATTTTTTCAGCAGAAGATGCTTCTTATTTTGAAGTTGCATCAAAAGAAATCAAACGTATGATTTCACAAACTGCTTTTGCTGTAAGTGAAGATGAAACTCGTTATTATTTAAATGGTGTACTTTTTGAGAAAAAAGAAAATAAATTAAATATGGTTGCAACTGACGGAAGAAGATTAAGTTTTTCTTCTAAAGAAATTCTTGATGGAGTAAATGATTTTCCTTCTGTAATTGTTCATCCAAAAGTTTTAAATATTATTTTAAAACACGCTCCAGAAGAAGGAAATATTTCTATTGCAATTTATGAAAAAATGATTTTCTTTAAATTTGGAAATTATAAATTTGGCTCAGTTCTCATTGATGGGAAATTTCCTGAATATTCTCGAGTTATTCCTGAACATCAAAAAAGTTTATTTATTGTTCAAAAAAATGAATTAGTTGATGCTTTAAGACGTGTTGTTCTTATGGTTGATAAAAAAGCTGGACGTTTATTTTTTACAATTTCAGACGGAGTTTTAAAAGTTTCTTCTTCTCAATCAAATATTGGAAGTGCAGAGGAAGAAATTCCTTGTGAATATGCTGGTGAAAAGTATTTAATTGCAATGAATAATAGATATTTGGAAGAACCTTTAAAATCTATTGAATCAGAAAAAGTTGCTTTTGAATTTACTGATCCAGAAAAATTAAAAGCCATAACTATGAGACCTGAACCTGCAGCAGATTATTTTCATATAATTATGCCAATGCAGCCAGAGTGAATAAAATAAGTGCCTTTTCTTTCTATAAGTCCAATAAATTTTAGAAATCTCGCAAATAAATCTATAGATGTTTCTGCTAAAGAAATTTTTTTTGTTGGAAAAAATGGACAAGGAAAAAGTAATCTTTTAGAAACTTTATATTATTCTGCTTATGGCTCATCTTTTAGAACTCATTCTGATTTAGAAATTGTAAAAAAAGGAGAAGTTTCTTTTAGTTTACATACAATTTTTAGAGAAGAAAATGGTATAACTCATACGACAAATGTTTATTTTGATAAAAATTCAAAAAAAATCGAAAAAGATGGAAAAATCTTAAAAGATAGAAAAGAACGCATAAATACAATGCCTTGCGTTCTTTATAATCATGATGATCTTGATTTTGTGATT
>CAZLXK010000188.1:0-5262 GCA_964563305.1 uncultured Treponema sp. | reverse complement strand
AAATATTCCGCAAATTGCAGTAAAAAAAGTTCTTTCGAAAAAAAATGGCTGGAAAAAATCAGTTTTGAATTTTGAAAAAACAAATTTTGAAAGTCAAAATACAAATTCTTTTGAAGTTTATTCGCGAGATGACAATGCTTTTCAAGTTTCGTTCCCGCAAGAATCAATTTTAACTTTTTCACAAAATCTAAATCCACTTTTACAAAAATATTCTGATGATTATAAATTTCCTCAAAATCTTTGCAATGATTGGATAAATCAAAAATCTAGCGACATTCTTTTTTACATTACGCGTCCAGGCCAATATTTACGAAATTTGATTGGAATTCAAGCTCGAGGAATTGAATATGTTTATGGAAATTTAACTTATCCGCAAAATCAAAATAATGCAAAAACTTCGTCTTATGAATTAAAACTTTGTCTTCATTTAACCGACAAAAGAGCGTTATCAGCATTTAAAAATCTGCTTTCACTTTCGTTTGGAATGATGGGAGCAAAAATAAATCAAACTGGCGAACTTGATATTGAAATTTCTCAAATTGAAGTCAGCACTAAGCAAATAAAAGATTTGTTTACTCGCGATCCTATAACTGGCAAACATTACAGAGTTGACGGTGAAAAAATAATCCAAGAAAATAAAAAATAAATGGAGAAAATTATGAGTTCTGATAAAATAATTTTAAAGGCCGAAGATTTAGATGGATATTTAACGCAAGAAGATCAGCAAGATTTACGCGAAATCCAAAATATGTACGAAGATACTTACAAATATTTTGTTACAGAAAATGAATCAAAAATTATAGAAAGTTTTGACAAAATGGGACACTTTATGCAAGAAATTTGTAAAAAGCATCCAAATATAAAAGTTTATTCTTTTGAAACAGAAGAAGGTTCTCATGCCGAAGCGAGCCACGTAATTTCTAAACTTCGTGATATAAGAACTGAACATGCGGAATTTATGTATTACACGCAACGTGCTTTTGAAATGCTTTTTAGACTTGCTTACACTGAACAACATTACGAACGCAAAAATCATATTTTTGTAAAAACGCCAGTTACTTATCCAGTTCAGAATTATGCAGTTCATAAAATTCCTGATATTGACGCTGATATTGATAATTCAGTTATGTGCGTTATGCTTCGTGGTGCACTTCTTCCAAGTATGATTATGTCAAAAGAAATTGAAGAATATTCATCAAAAGCCTACGTAACTCCGTTTGCACTTTTTAAAATTAGTCGAGATGATACTCGCAAAGAAAATGATATGCAATATATTTTAAATCTCAAGAATTCATTTTTTAATCTTGAAGAATTAAATGGCAAAGATTTAATTTTTGCTGATCCAATGAATGCAACTGGCGGTTCTTTAGTTACTGTTGTAAAATATCTTTTAGATCAAGGCGTAAAACCAAAAAGTATAAAATTTTTCAACGTAATTTCAGCATTAAAAGGTTGTATGCGAGTTACTCGTGCTTTAGAAAATTGTACTTGCTACACGCTTTGGGTTGATCCAATTTTGAATGAAAAAGCATACATTCTTCCTGGACTTGGCGATGCGGGCGACAGATTAAATGGAGTTGATAATCCGTCTCAGCCTAGAAATATTATGCAACTTCTTGCTGATTACGGAACAAATATAACGGGTTTGTATCGTTCGCAACTTAGAAAAATTGAACAAACCGTTCTTGGCACAATGTAAAATAAAAATTTAAAAATGAAAAACTTAAAATATATTTTTTGCAGTTTTCTGATTTTTATTTCTCTTAGTTTTTTTTCATGCCAAACATTTAAATTTGGAATTCCCGGTGAAAATTCTGTAATTGAAAATAACATAAGTGCTGAATATTATTCTATTGCGTCTTCATACGAAAACTTAAAAAATTATTCAAAAGCAATAGAATATTATTTGTTAGCATCAAAAAATAAAAATTTGAGAGCATCTTGCTCGTATAAAATTGCTCGTTGCTATGCTTTAAATAAAGATTGGGAAAATGCACTAAAAGAATACGAAAAGCTTTTAAAGCAAGATCCAGAAAATACAAATCTGCAAATTTCGGTTGCCTATATTTATGCAATGAGCGGAAACTTAGAAAAAAGTGCTCAAGCTTACAAAGAGCTTCAAAGCAAAAATTCAACTGATGTTTCAATTTTGAAAAATTACATTAGCGTTTTAATTGCAATGGAAAATTTTGATGAAGCACAAAATATGTTTTCATATTTAAAAGAAAATTTTCCAGATGAACAAAGTATTTCTAATTTTGAAAAAGTTTTAAAAGATTCTCAAAAATCTCAAAATCTTGAAAATCCTTCAAGCGAAAATTCTTCTAATCAACAAAATCAAACTGAAAATCCTCAAGCACAAGAAAGTCAAAATAAAAATCCTGAAATTGAACTTGATGATTTTGAAAAAGAATTTTCTCAAAATTAAATCGAATTTGCTTCCTTTGCAATATACGCTTTATATTTGTCCGGATTAACTCTAAAAGCAACTATTGGAGAATCAAGTTCTTCTTTTGCACGTTTTAAGGATTCTTCCGCTTCGTTAAGAAGTCTATTTGCACTTATAAGTCTTAAAGATCTTGTTGAAATTCCAATAATTGTGTTGTTTTCAAGATTATTTTCTTCTAAAATGTCTTTTATTTTTCTAAAAATTTTATGCGAAAACTCAATCGCTTTTTCTGTGTTTAATTCTGGCTGAATAATTGCACAAGCGTCGTCTTTATAATTAAACACAAAATCGTTAAATCTTGACATTTCAATAATATTTTTGCAAATTTCTTGACCATAATTGCTTTCCCAAATGATTTTTGGAATTTGAACTAAAATTAGTGAAAGTTCAATTTCGCTAGAAGCCGCTCGTATTAATTCGTTGTCTAATCTTGATAATAAATATTTTTCCCAACAAAAATTTGTAATTGGCGAAAAAAGTCCTTCTTCATTTTCATTATTTTTTTTATCTTCAAGATTTTGATTTTCTTTATTTTCTTGTTCAGTTTCAAATTTTTCTTTGATTTCTTCTTGAGCTTCTTTTGTTAAATCTGAAGTTATTTGATTTAAAACTTCCATTTCTTCTTTTGTAAATTCAACATTTCCTTTCAGCGAAGTCTCATTTTGATTTTCTAAACTAGAATTTTCTAAGTTTTCATTTTCTTGTTCAAGCGAAATTTTTTCTTCGTTAAAAATATTTTTTTCGTCAAGTTTTGTTTCAGTCAAATTTAAATTTTGCTCAGAAATATTTTCTTCACTAGAATCAATTTCATCAGAATCAATTTCATCATTAAAATCATTTTTATCTTTTAAAGAATCATCCTTTTTTGCCTTTGTTAAATTTTCTTTTTTATTTGGATTTGAATCAATTATTAAAAATAAAACAAGAACAAAAGTTGTAATTAAAATTATTACAAAACTTATAAATCCTTTATAAAAAATTGATTTTGGTTTTAAAAGATAAAATGCTGCGTTTAAGACAAGTTCATTTCCTTTTGCAGTTTTTATAGTTTCAGATTTATTTTTTATCAAACTAGAAGATTTTGTAATTGTTTCTTCATTTTCATAATAATTAGGATAAGAAAAAATTAAATTTCCATCAACTTTTATTTGTAATCTTTCAATGTCATCAAAATTATTTATAGAATTAAGAAGTTCATTTGTAAAATTTTCAGAATCAATATTATTTTTTCGTGCATTTATGCTAAGATTTTTTGCAATAGAATTAAATTTATTTTCAATTCTTTTTTCTCCTCCAACATATTCTGCAATAAGCGAACTTGCAAAAATTATTATTGTTAAAGCATAAATTGAAATTACAACAATCGACAAAATCGTATTCTTTTTAGTTTTCATAAATTTAATTATATCTTAGGCAATCTTTGTATGCAAGTTTTATAAATGATTGTAAGTTTGAAGATTCTTTGTGATTTTCTCTTAGCCAAGCAATCAAAGGAAGAACTGAATAAAAATATTTATCTTGAAGAAGTTGATTTAGATTTTTTTGCTCAAGATTTCGTAATGCATTTTTGAACTTTAAAATTTCTTCTTCGCAATTTATATTTTTGATTTTTGAATATTGATGAGAAAAATTTTTTTTAGTTATAAAAATATTTTCTTGATTCTTAAAATTAAATTTTTTTGCCCAATTTAAAAGTGAAATTCCATAATTTTTTAAAGTAGGTGAAGTGAATAAATTTTCAAAAATTTTTTGATTAAAAATATTTGAATTTATTTTTTCAAGTTCAGTTCTAAACATTAAATTTAAAAATTTAGTTTCAAGATTTTCTAGTAAATTCTGTTTTGCTGAAAAATTGTAATCTAAATAAGTTCCTTTTGCATACGCTTTGTTTGTGTAAGAAAAGTCAGCACCAAAAAATTCCATTTTCTTAAATCCATTTTGTCTTGCCCAATCGCACGCTGCAATAGTTACAGTTCCGCTTCCGCTTTCAAGTTTTAAAAGATTTTCTGTGCCAAGTAAAATATTTTCTAGTGGATGATTGCTTTTAACAAATTCAATTTCTTGCTCAAGATTTAAGATTCGATTTACACTTTCAGGATTTGAGCAAAGATCAAACACAAAATGAATTTTATGTTTTTCTGGCGTTACAATTTTAAAAAAGTGAGTTGAAGATATTTGTTGCCCATCAATAGAAACTACACAATCTGGAAAAATTTCATTGTTTAATAATGAATTAAATGCTGTGTCTGTAGAAACTATAAAATATGATTTTCGTTTATCTTTCAATTTTTTTATGGAAAAATCTAAACTTGGTCCAGCCGCAATTATTGCCGCAGTAAGATTTGTATTTTGATTTTTTAAAAATCGTAATTTTGAAATTTTTTTGTAATTTAATAAAATGTTTCTATTCCAAATTTTTCCAAAGTGAACTTGAACGGAATAATCGTTTGCAATTAAGTTTAGTTGATTTTTTATTTTAGAAATTATTTGCATAGAAATTTGTGAGTTTTCTATTTCCCAAGTTTTATAAGAACTTATCGTTAGGTTTCCGTAAACTGAAGGTAAATAAAGTTTTATATAATCATTTAAATTTTCTGATGAACAAAAAAATATATTTTCGTTTTTTAAAAGTTCAGAACTTGTTTTAAAAGTCAAACTAAAATCAAGACTTTCTTTATCGGCTTCAACACAAATTATTTTTGCGTGTGGCAATTTTTTTGAAACACATTCAATATGATATCCTGCTCCAATTCCTAAGATTATAATAAAATTTGAATTTAAATTTTGTGCAAAAAGTTCAACTTCATTTTTGT
>CAZLXK010000187.1:0-5299 GCA_964563305.1 uncultured Treponema sp. | reverse complement strand
TTGTTTGATTTAACTGCGGAAGACTTAAAAGGTTTTGACGCTGTTGTTGACGCAGTTGGTGCTTGGACTTTAGATTCTTTGTATGTAATTCCAAAAGCGGCGGCTTATCTTGTGGGTTTGCTTAAAGGAAGCGAAACTCGACTTGTAGTTGTTGGTGGAGCAGGAAGCCTTTATGTAAACAAAGAACATACTTCTACGGTTGAACTTCAGCCAAGTTTTCCTGATTCTTACAAAGGCGTTAGTGCGGCTCACGGATTGGCACTTGCGACATTGCGTGCGAGCGAAGGCGTTAAGTGGACTTACATTTCTCCGGCTGGCGATTTCCAAGCGGACGGCGAGAGAAGTGGAAAATATATTCTTGGTGGCGAAGAATTAACGCTGAACAGCAGAAACGAAAGCATTATTTCTTACGCTGATTATGCGATTGCTCTTGTTGATGAAATTGAAAAGGGAAATCATATTAACCAGAGAATTTCTGTAGTTCGTGCTTAAGCTTTATGTCGATATTGCTTTGAAAAAGAATTATTATTTTAGTAAACTTTAATAAAAAAACGGCTACTTTTTTAGTGGTCGTTTTTTTTTATTAACAGATTCTGATGGTTCGATAAACTTACCAATCACGAGTTCAGAATGACGTGACGACATCCTTGTGGCCATCTTTTGTGACAAGCGAGTATTTAATCAATAATTGCAAGAAGTGTGGGTTTATTTTTCTCAACTGACAGTTGATTGCCACGTCGCTCTGCTTGCCGGCAGACAGCTTCGCTTCTCGCAATGACGACTGAGTGGCGGTTAGTTGCAAAATTGTCAAAACCTTAACGTTTAATTTTTGAAAGGAGGCAAAAATTAAAACGACCTAGCCCGCCGTGTAAGTGCGTGCGTTAGCACGTTCTCTGCAAAATTGGCAGTGACTTTGTAGACAAATATTTTGCTTTGCAAACAATGGTGGTTTTGATAGGCTTAATCACCGCAAGATTTTGCAGAGAATGAAGCGAACAGCGGAACACTGAAAGGGCGGTTTTGTTTGGGGCGAACTGTTAGCATAAAAAAATTTCTAAAACTGCAAGAAGTGTCGGTTTGTTTTGCAACGGAAAGTAATGCTGTGGTTTTGACCTTGCTCAACCACCGACATAAAGTGTAAATCAGAAAAATTCGCTCCAAATCACCAAGCAATAAAATCAGAAAAAAAATCTTGAAAATAATCGCTTAAAAGTTTAGCATAAAAGCATCTGAAAAAAATCTTTATAATAGAGGAAACTTAAATGACAAAATTAGTTTTAGTTCGTCACGGCGAAAGTGAATGGAACAAATTAAATCTTTTTACAGGTTGGACAGATGTTGAATTAAGCGACAAAGGTCGTGAAGAAGCAAAAAATGCTGGAAAACTTCTTAAAGATGAAGGTTACGATTTTGATATTTGCTACACTTCTTATTTGAAACGTGCAATTCACACTTTGAACGGAATCCTTGACGAAATGGACAGAAACTGGCTTCCTGTAATTAAAACTTGGAAACTTAACGAACGTCACTACGGAGATTTGCAGGGAAAAAATAAATCTGAAGCGGCTGAAAAATTTGGCGAAGATCAAGTAAAAATTTGGCGTCGTTCTTTTGATGTTAAGCCTCCAGTTCTTAGCGATGATGATGAACGTTCTGCAAAAAAACAAGCAATGTATCGCGACGTAGATCCATCTTTCTTGCCACAAAATGAATCTTTGGAAACAACTATTGCTCGCGTTGTGCCTTACTTCCTTGAAGAAATTAAACCTCAAATGAAAGCTGGCAAACGTGTAATTATTGCTGCTCACGGAAACTCGCTCCGAGCGTTAGTTTACTATTTGGACAAAATGACTCCAGAAGCAATTTTAGGTTTGAATATTCCAACTGGAACTCCGCTTGTTTACGAATTTGATGACAACTTTAATGTTGTAAAACATTATTATCTTGGTGACCAAGAAGCAATCGCTGCAAAAATGAATGCTGTTGCAAATCAAGGTAAAGCAAAATAAATTTTTTATTTTTTATAAAAAACGTTTAGTCGGACGGTGAGTTTTCATTGTCCGATTTTTTTTATTTTGATTTTTGATTGTGGTTGGCACTTTGGTTTTTAAACTGCAATTTTTTTGGCACAACAGTCTAACGTTTTTGCGACAAGTGGCGGCTTGTGTAAAAATTTATTGCAGTAACAGATTCCGAACCAAGTTCGGAATGACAAGTTTTTTTAATGACAGACACTTTTTTATGTCGCCTAAGATGAGCGTGAGTGTATTCGTAACGAAGTTTGCTTGATGCTACGCTGCACTTTTCCAAGCGAGTGTGAAAGGACGGTCGTAAGCAGAAAAGTGTGCTCCAAAAAAATTTAAAAATCAATGGAGAAATTTATGCGCAGAAAGGATAGGGAAGTTACAGATTTTAATACAATTTTGTCGATTATTGATAAGTGCGAAATTTTGCGGCTGGGACTTGCTGACGGAGAGTTTCCGTACATTGTGCCAGTGAATTTTTCTTATGAAGTTGAAGAAAATAATCATTTGAATTTTTATATTCACGGTGCGACTGCTGGCAAAAAATTTGAACTTATGAAAAAAAATCAAAAATGTTCGTTTGAAATGGACATTCCGCTTAAAATGGATTTTTTGTATGAACTTCACGACATTACGATGCGTTACGAATCTGTTATGGGAAAGGCTGAAATTAAATTTGTTCCTGACGCTGAAAAAGAATTTGTTATGCAAAATAAAATTCTTGCTCGAAGTGAAGAACTTTATAATTTTCCTTGGAACAAAAATGCACTAAAACATTGTGCGATTGTGCAACTTTCAGTTTTGGAAATTTCAGCAAAAAGAAATTTAGAAAGAAGCGGTGCGGATTAAATTTTGATTAGGACAATAAATTCTTTCGTAAAATAAAAAATGCACGTAGGCAAGGTTTCGATTTGAAAAACAATCTGCACAAACGTATTCACAACGAAGTTTCAAGCGAGTGCGGAAGCCGTTTTTCAAATCGGGGTTCTTGCCGAGAGTGCATTTTTTTATTTTATATCAAATTTTTGTTAGCAAGATAAATTTTTTGTAACTTTGATTTAATTTTGATTTTAAATTTTTAGGTGCAGAAAATGAAAAATTTATTTAGAAAATTTAAAGTTCAAAATCTTGTAAAAATGCTAGCGAGTTTTGTGCTGATTTTAAATTTACTTTTTATTTTGTCATGCAAAAAAAATCAAAAAACTTCGGCTGAAAATTCGGCAAATTCCTCAAATCAAGAAAAAATTTTTAAATCAATCATTGTAAAAAATAATGGAAACAAAAAAATTTCTTTAAGCGACGATTCTTACAATTATCTTTTTGAAGAAAACGACACGGAAGTTGGAATCAGAAAAATTATTGCTTGTGAAAAATTTTTTATAAACGAGTTTCCACTTCCGCAAAATCAAGAAAATATTTCGCTTGAATATCTTGTGAACGGCGAAGTTTGGCTTTACAAAAAAAATTTTCATTGGATTGTTGATGACAAAGAATTTGAAAATTATGAAGATGCAGTTTTTGCTTTGATTGAAAAAATTCCTGAAGGTTTAGAATTTAGACTTTACGATAAAAATGGCGACGGTTTCGCTGACGAAATTCACGTTGATTATTTGGAAGGTTTTATTGTTGATAAAATTTTTGAAAACGACGATGGAAGTTTTACGTTAAAGAGTTTGGAACTTTCTGATTATTCTGATTTAGTTTCGCAAGTTTTTGGTGAAGGCAGAGCGTACGATTCTGAACATTTTTCTAAAAATTCTGATGAAAAAGTTTTGGCGAAAAATTTTGATTCACAAATAAAAGTGGGCGACGTGGTTTTGTTTTCTTACGTTTCTGATGGTTGGAAAGTTGTAAAAGCTGTTAAAAAGTCTGGAGCGTTAACTGGTGGCGCGGATCACAGGTTTTATCAAATTGACGGCGAAAACTTTACGGACGCAATGAGATTTTCTCGCGACAACATTATTATTTCAAATCGGTGTGGCGAATTTTTTAACACTTTAAAATTTTTTGGATTTGTTGATGATGATTTTGATTTTGGCAACGAAAACTTGAGTGGCGGAAACGTCGCTAGAAATTTCAGCGAAAACTTAAAAGTGAGTTTGTATCTTGTTCCGACATTGCAAAAAAATGTTTTTGGTGCCCCGATTGCTTTTACTTGCGATTTTGAAACTTCAAAAATTTTTTTAGAAAAGGCTTTATCTTTTGCAAAATCAAAAATCGCTGAACAAAATCAAAATTCTATTTCTAATTCAATTTCTCTCGAACAATTAAATTCTGTAATTCAAAATGCTCAAAATCTTTTAGAAAATTCTTCTATTAACAACGCCATGATTTTAAATTACGAAATGTATCTTTTGTATTTGGCTTTAAACGGAACTCAAGACGATATTGGCGCACAGTTTGCGGATTATGATTTTGACGGTTTGACTGCTCGCTAGCAGTTTTTCTGCAAGAACGGCGAGGACTTAGCCCGCCGTGGAAGCCCTTTAGTTCGCTGTTGATTGGCGTAAGACAAGCAACAGCGAATGAGCGAATAGCGAAGGCTGGAAGGGCGGTTTTGTTTAGGGCGGGCGCTTAGCATAATGCTGGTTTCGACACTGTTCAACCACCGACATGCTCCAAAAAATCTTTGAAAAATCCAAATTTATAAAAAAAAATTATAATTTCATACAAAACCTATTGACTAAGTGGAAAATTAAATTTATATTTCTTTTATCTTAAAACCTAGTAATCAACTAGGAAAACTAAGTAAATAAAGAAAATTTCATCGAGGAGGTAGTGTATGAAAAAATCTTTAATTGTTGGTGGTTTGATTTTAGCGGCTTTAGTAAGCACAGGGGTTTTTTCGTCTTGTAGCAAAAAAGAATCTGCTTCTTCGAGCGGACAAAAAAAATCACTTAAAAAAGTTTCAATCACAAACGTTTCTTACGATCCAACGCGCGAACTTTATCAAAATTACAATCAACTTTTTGCAAAATATTGGCTGGAAAAAACTGGACAAGAAGTTGAAATTGCGCAAAGTCACGGTGGTTCTGGAAAACAAGCGCTAGAAGTTGCAAACGGAAACGACGCCGATGTTGTAACTCTTGCTCTTGAGTGGGACGTTCAGGCGATTGCAGACGCTGGACGCATTACAGATAAAAATTGGGTTAAAAAGTTTCCGCTAGATTCTTCGCCTTACACTTCGACGATTGTATTTTTGGTTCGAAAAGGAAATCCTAAAAACATTAAAGATTGGGACGATGTTGTAAAACCAGGAATTGGCGTAATTACTC
>CAZLXK010000186.1:0-5349 GCA_964563305.1 uncultured Treponema sp. | reverse complement strand
AAACTTCAACTGCTTTTTCTGCAATTTTTATAGGTTCATTTTCTAACATTGGGAAATATGAAAGGATTTTCTTAATTTTTTCAAAATCTTTATCTGATTTTATTCCTTGCAAAATTTCTTGATAAACTATTGGACATAAAAAAACTGTTTCATTATTTGAGATTAATAATTTTACGATATTTCCAACTTTGGAATCAGACTTATTAAAAAATTCAATCCAAGCAGACGTATCAATAAGAACGCCGTTCATCTGCTTTCCCGCATTTCATTTAAATCGCCCTGCCAAACATTTGAATTTTGAAATTCAAGTATTTTTTTTCGATTTATGTTTTCAAAATATGAACGCAAAATTGTTTCGACAGCTTCTTTTGAGTCTGAAATTCCTGTATATGTTTCCGCTTCTTCCACAAGAGCTTTATTTAAAGTTTGAACATTACACATTTTATGCCTCTTACAAAACTATAACACAATGTATGCAATTTGTGCACACATAATTTAGCATCTATTTTTTTTAGCAGATTCTGAACCCAATGTCGCCGTAGGCTAGTCAGTTCAGAATGAGGAACGCTACCTTAACTCTCTTAAAATTATTTTTATTTCGCCGTTTTCGTCCATTACGGAATTTACGTATTTTTCAAAATCTTTTGACTGATTTGGAAAGTCTGCGTTTTCGCCAAAACTGTGCCAACGCGTTTCTTTTCGGGCAAGCAAATGTTCAATTAAAACGCGACAAACAACAAGCCTTTCGCGGATTTCGTAAATGCGCAATAAATCGTCCATATCTTCTGCGTGAAGAACGTTCAACGTTTTGTAAAGGTCGGCAATTTTTTCTTTTGCAATTTTTAATCGTTCTTCGTTGTAAATATAATTTGTTTTTATTCCGCCTGCGTATTCGTCCATAATTTTTTGCATTGCTTCTTCTAGCTGTTCGATTGTAAGTTCGGTTTGCGTGTTAGTTAGAAAATGATTGTAGGAAGCGAATGGGGTTTTAGGGGCCTTGCCCCTAGGAGAATGGGGTGTCGGCGCAACGAAGTGCGACGCAGGGGAAAGACTTTTCCCCTCATAATTCCTATTTTTTAATTCATCATTCAAAGCGGTTTCGACAGGCTCAACCACCGTTTCTTCCTCATTTAAGTCTTGCAAAATCGTTTCTGCGGCAATTTCGCCTTCGGCAAGCGCGCCTGTTACGTATTTTTGCGGTGCGCCTCCTGCAACATCGCCTGCGGCATAAAGTCCATGTAAAGTTGTTCGGCGGCAGTTGTCAATCCAAAATCCGCTTGCTGTGTGACCGCCAACGATGTAAGGTTCGGTTCCTTCAATTTCCACGTTTTGTTCGGCTGGTCCTTTGCCGTTTTCTATCCATTTTAAAGTTTGGCTTGGCGCCATATTTAAGTACGCTTTGTATAAATCCTGCTCTGCTTCGGCGGAAATGCCTTTTGTTTCTAGGTAGCATGGACCGTTTCCTTTGCGATTTTCTTCGACAGTTCCCCAGCAGCGTTCGCTAGTTTTTAAGCCGTATTTTGTTTCGTAAACTTCGCCTTTTGCATTTACTTGTTTTGCATGAACTCCTTGCGCGATTGTTCCAGTTGGCGCGATTGTGTCTTTGCAGCGAAGAGCAATAAAACGCATTTCAAAAGTTGTCATTTCGGCTCCGGCTAAAATTCCCATTGCGTAGCCGGCTCCAGTGTTGAACGGCGGATACCACATTTTATGTCGCGAAAATCCTGGATTATTTGGTTTGTAAAGACCTGCCGCTCCGCCTGTTGCAATTAAAACTGCGCGTGCGGAAAAATCATAGAAAATTGGTTCGTTTACGGAAAAACCGAATGCGCCAGAAACGCTGTGTTGATCAACTTTCAAATCTGTAACATTTACGTGGTTTAGAACTTGAATATTTTTGTGCTGTGCCACGCCTTGAGCCAAAATTGGCTTTATGTTTTCGCCGTTAATTTTTAAGTTTCGCCAGCCGCGGCTTACGTAATTTCCGTTTTCGTCTTTAAGAATTACAAGCCCGCGTTTTTCCATATCAGCGGTTACTTCGTTTACTCGCTCGCAAAGCGACAAAAGCAAATCGCTTCGAACAATTCCGTTCGCATCGTTTTTTGCGTAGTCAACATAATCTTCTGGAACGTGGTCTTTTGTAATGTAGCAGTTTAGCGCATTAACGCCCGCCGCAAGACAACCGCTTCGCTTAATGTTCGCTTTTTCCGCGA
This sequence comes from uncultured Treponema sp., assembly GCA_964563305.1. Taxonomy (GTDB): domain Bacteria; phylum Spirochaetota; class Spirochaetia; order Treponematales; family Treponemataceae; genus Treponema_D. The sequence goes on along the minus strand of CAZLXK010000186.1, from coordinate 3,136 downwards.
TAACAATTTTTAAGTTCGGGTCGCTTTCCGCAAGTTTGATTGCGGCATACGAGCCGGCAGTTCCTCCGCCGATTATTAAGATGTCGCTTGTGATTTGTTGGGTTTTTATTGTCATTTTATCGACCTTTTTTATATTAACAAATTCTCAGTGTTTGAAAACACGCTTTTTCTAGTTGTTTTGAAATTTTTTCTGTCATGTTAATTAGTCCCAAAAGTTTGTTTCTTTATAAAAGAAAACTTACACCTCGTCGCCCCAACAGTCCCAGCCATAAACTTCGCGGCGGGCAAAAAGCTCAATCTTCTTTGTGTTCGGCCCGAAAAGTTTTTCAATACGTCGCATAATCTCATCGGGCTTTACAGAATGTCCTAAACGCGGATGCATTAGAACTTGCGGAACTGTCTTGTCCAGGCTTTTGATATGCCCGCGCATTGCCAAGAGGCAAAGCTCCGCGTTCGCCTTTGTGTAGCTTCCCATTCCAGCAAGCGGCTGTCCGTCTTTCCGCGTTTTTATCCAGGTGAACGCGCAGGTCTTATACTTGAATCCCCAAGCGTCAATCACTTTGAAAACATCAGGCAGACAAGTCATTGTTGTCCAGATGAAAAGCGCGCAGTTCTTTTCCCGCAAACGTTTTACTTTTTCGCCGAGCGCGCAGATTTCTGGAACTTCCATTGTGTGGTAGTGCTTTTCAGGACAGAAGTTTCCGCCGGTCTTGCCTTTTCCCCAGAGATAAGCCCAAGGCGGGTCTGCGTAGATAATATCGTACTTGTTCTGCGTTGTATCGATGTCGATTTTCATTTTATGACAAAAAAAGTGTTATTTCAATTAGTTTATTTTTTAAAGATGTTTTAATTTTACATCTTTTAGTGTTTTTACACAACATAAAAATTATATATATGTTGTAAATTAGTATTCTTTTTATAAAAAATCTGTTTGAAAATATAAATATGGAATCGAATGAAATTCAAAAAAGACTTGGCGAGAATGTAAAAAAAATTAGGAAGCAACAGAAATTGACACAATCTCAATTAGCAGAAAAAGCGGAAATTTCTGAAGAAACTTTAAAAAATATTGAACTTTCAAGATGTTGGACAAGTGACAAAAATCTTGCAAAACTTACAAAAGCCTTAAATATTGATATTAGTAAACTTTTTTTACCAACAGAATTTTCTTTTAAAGAAGAATCTGAGGATACAAAAGAAATAAAAAAAATGATTTCCAAAAATCTGCATGCTTATGTAGAAAGTGTTTTTACAGAAATTGCAAAATAAAATATAATAGAAAAAACAAGAGGAAAGATTATGTCTAAAACAGAAGTTTTTAAGAAATTTGGACCAATTGTAATTGATGACGCAAGAATTAATGAAACTTGCAACGCTTATTTTAAGTGGAAAGATTTGAACACTTACATTTCAAATTGTAGTCATCGCGGAATAAATATGCCAGATGCAATCAGTGAGCCTATGGGATGCTATTGTTTGGATTAAATAATATTTTGAAAGGATTTGTTATATGAAAATTAAGATTATAAATGACAACGGTTCTGAAACTATTATCAATGATGTTTTGATTTATGATTGTTTTACAAAAGATGATATAAAAAATGCTCTCGATGTCTTTGATGAAAAATTTGATTCGACAAAAGTAAATAAAATTTGCAAAGAAACAGAAAAAAAACTTAATTCATTAGAATTTTTTCCTACAACAGATGATTTTCAAAAAATTGTTGAAGAAGCAAAATGCAATTATTAAACGATTTTTCTGAATGGCTAAAAGAAAATACTTCTCTTTCTGATTCTTCGATTGAGCATTATGAACGAGGTTTTAGAGCCGCACAAAAAGATTTGCTTGCATGGAATGTCATAAAAAAACCGCTATCAGAAATGACTCTTCCCGAATATGAAATTGCACTTTCAATTATTTTCTTAAATCAAAATTTTATTAATAAAAATAAAGTTGGCGGAAGAATGTACAGTAATTCATTAAAACATTATGCAAGTTTTTTAAAAACAAATTCTAATGTGAAAACTATAAATGATGAATTAATAGATTCAATTGAAAACGAAAAATCTTTATCAAAAACAGAAAAAGAATCAATTATAAAAGCAAGAATTGGACAAGGTTTATTTAGAAAAAAAATACTTCAAAAATATGGAAATAAATGCATAATCACAGGAATAAATGATGCTAGATTGCTAATTGCAAGTCACATAAAACCTTGGGAAATTTCATCGAATGAAGAACGTCTTAGCCAAGAAAATGGATTTCTATTAAGTTCAACTTATGACAAATTATTTGATATTGGATTAATATCTTTTGAAAATTCAGGAAAAATTATGATTTCAAAAGATTTAACTTCTTATAACCAAGAAATTCTAAAATTAAAGAATACAAATAGGTATGAAATAAAATTCTCTGACAAAATGAAAAATAATTTAGAATATCATCGCGATGTCATATTTTTAGGCTAAAGGCGAAATATATAGGGCATCTCGAAAAACTTGAAAATCTGTATTTTTTCGAGTTGCCTGCGAGTGCTAACTCGTTAAAATGGCACGAGTTAGCACATCGCGTTTTCAGAGTTGGCTCTAAAAACTGAAGTTTTTAGAGCCTCCTTATAATCTCCTAGTAGACGCAATGCAAAATGATAATCACGATATTTATCAATGGCGAAGAAAATATGTCCGAAAAAATAAAAGCGGAGTTGTTCCAACTTTAACAGCAAATCAAGGAGAAGGCGGTCATAATGTTTGTCTTATAAAAACGCCAAACGGAATCAGAAAAATGACTCCGCACGAATGTTTTAATGCTCAAGGTTTTCCTAAAGATTTTATTTTGCCAGAAAATATGAGCGATGCAAAATTGTACAAACAAGCAGGAAATTCAGTTTGTGTTTCTGTAATTGCAAGAATTGCTGAATGTATAAAAAATGCAATCGAAGAAAGCAATGTAAAAATTGCTTAGTTCCCTTCCAGCTTCCAGTCCGTATTTTAACAGAATAGAAGTTCGGCAGATTTCAAGCGCGGTTTCGTCCACATCGAACAGATATAAATTTCCCGACTGAATCAAGTTGCGGGCGTTTTTTTCTCCAATCAAATCAAGATAAGTCAAAATCAGTTTTCCAGTTCCGCACGCAAC
>CAZLXK010000185.1:0-5354 GCA_964563305.1 uncultured Treponema sp. | reverse complement strand
CAAAACCTAAAACGTACCAATTTCCTTTTTGACAAAGCACGTTGTAAGAATCAAAAATCCTCTTTTTATAAACATTAGAAGAAACGCTTTTGTAATCAAACGAAACAACTTTTCGACTACGAACCGCCTTAAAAATCGCATTAAAAACTTCAGAATCAATTTTTGGAAGCGGATCAGAAATAAAACTTATGTCGCGATTTAAAAACGAAGAGTTCACGCTCACCTTTTCTGGCAAAAGTCCCGAAATTTTCGCCATTATATTATGAAACGAATTTTCAAGTGGCGTATTTTTGTATTGTTCCATAAGTGGCATTAAAGTTGACATTGTAAAAAGTTCGCCTTCGGTTAGCACAACATTCGGAATAGAAAAAGTTGGGTCAGTGTAATGATACATTTTTAAAGCCTTGTCGTATTCAAGCGGAGCATTCAAATCATCACGTAAACGCTCAAAATCTCGCTCAATCGTTCGCTTATTAACGCCAAACTTAAAAATCAAATCTTCAATTTTTATAAAAGAGCCACCACGCAACATTTCGTCAATTTGAATAATTCTCGTTGTTCGGCGAATGTCATCGCGATTAGTTTTTGATTCTGCTAAAATTTTTTCTGATTTTTCTTCTGATTTAAGTTTCGTCTTTTGTTCCATAAAAAAATTATATCACGAGTTTTAAAACAATGTTTATTTTTGATTTTTACAACTAACGCTTAAATCAGAAGATGGCGACAAGGAGGTCGCCGTAAATGCCAAAAGATGCTGAGAATTTGCAAAGCAAATTCTCGTAACCGACACGATGTCGGTGCACTACCGCCCTTCCAGCCTTCGCTAATCGCCATTCGCTTTTGCTTGCCTTATGTCAATCAAAAGCGAACTAAAGGGCTTCCACGGCGGGCTAAGTCTTTTTGCAAGAAAGTGTCAGTTCCCATCTTGCACCTATGCAAATAACAAAACCGCCAGTTTTCGCCACAATCAAAATGCAAAATTCATCAAAAATCACATAAAATCACCAAAATTCATTTCATTTTTCGCCAAAAATTTAGTATCTTTAAAATAAAATCTTATTCGGGGGAAATATTATGAGTTCAGATTGTGGCGGAAGTTGTTCAAACTGTGGAGAATCTTGTGAAAAACGCGATTTAAAAGCACAACTTCACGAAGGTTCTAGCGTAAAAAAAGTGATTGGAATTGTAAGCGGAAAAGGTGGCGTTGGAAAATCGCTCGTTACAAGTTTACTTGCGTGCAAAGTTCATCGCGATGGTTTTAGAACAGCAATTTTGGACGCAGATATTACAGGTCCTTCAATTCCAACAGCATTCGGTTTAGGCGAAGAGCGAGCCGTTGCTGGAAAAATGACAATGAAAAACGGCAATGTAGAAGATTATCTTCAGTCAGTAAAATCAGAAACCGGCATTCAATTAATGTCAATGAATTTTTTGCTTCCAGAAGAAACAACTCCAGTTATTTGGCGAGGGCCGGTAATTTCTGGTGCAGTAAAACAATTTTGGACTGACGTTGTTTGGGAAAATGTAGATTATATGTTTGTGGATTGTCCGCCGGGAACAGGAGATGTGCCTTTAACAGTTTTCCAATCTTTGCCAATCGACGGAATTATTATTGTTGCGTCTCCTCAGCAGTTAGTTCGCGTAATTGTAGAAAAAGCGGCAAATATGGCAAATCAAATGAACATTCCAATTCTTGGCTTAGTTGAAAATATGAGTTACGTAAAATGTCCGGATTGTGGAAAAGAAATTAAGATTTTTGGCGAAAGTAATATAGAAGGAATCGCAAAAGATTTTAACTTAAAAGTTCTAGCACGAATTCCAATCGAACAAAATATGTCGCGTACAGTTGACAACGGAGAAATTGAAAAACTTGACGTTCCTTATGTTGATGAAGCAGCAAAAGCCGTCGAAGCAATTTAATTTATGAAACTTATTTGTGGTCCAATGGCAACTTTAAGCCATGAAGCATTCCGTCGTTGCGTTGAAAATTTTGGTGATTGTGATGAATATTTTACCGAAATGATAAACGCAGCGTCGCTTCTTACAATGGGACCTTTTGAAAAATATTATCTTCTAAACGAAGTTGCTCCTCAAAAAATGGTTTGGCAGTTAACATCAAATAATGGCGAAAAACTCGCCCAAGCGGCAACTTTACTTGCACAAAAAGGCGGAATCGGAATCGACATAAATATGGCGTGTTGTGCTCCACAAATCTACAAAACTGGAGCGGGCATTTCTTGGATGCTAAAAGATTTAAAAATCACACAAAATGCACTTGAGCTAACAAAAAAATCACTTCAAGATTACGAAAATAAAACTGGCAAACATTTAAGGTTAAGCGTAAAATGCCGACTCGGAGACGAAAACTTTACAGAAAAATCATTTTTTAATTTTACCGATATGCTTGTTCAAGAAGGCGTTGAATTAATCACGCTTCACCCGCGAACCTTAAAAGAAAAATATCGACTTGAGCCAAAATATGAATTCTTAAAAAAACTTTGCGAGCGTTACAAAAATCTAAAAGTTCCAGTAGAAATTTATGCTAACGGAAACATAAAAGACACAAATTCTGCAAAAAAAGTTCTTAATCTTTGTCCAGAGATTTCAGGTTTAATGATTTCAAGAGCCGCTGCTCAAAAACCTTGGATTTTTAATCAAATAAAATATGAATTGGAAAATCTTAAAACTCAAGAAAACCTCAAAACTCAAGAAAATCTTGCAACTTCAAGTTTTGAAAGCCAAACTTTACAAAATCCGCCACTAACTTCGCAAACTTTGCAAAATCCACAGAATCCGCAAGTTGTGCAAAATCAAGACGAAACTTTAAAAACTTCCGCAAAAAAGCTTCACAAAATCGACAGACAAGAATGTGCCTTAAATTTTATTGATGATGTACAAAAATATCAGCCGCCAGAATTTTACAAAACCAGAATTCAGCGTTTTTTTGAACTTTACTGCGAGCAATTTCAGTTTGGACATTATTTTAAGATTCAAATGCAAAATTATCACAGTCTCGAAGAAAGTCGCCAAAAAGGTTTATCTTATTTTTCCCAGCAGCCAGATGGGCGTGTTTTGTATTATTGATTTTTCCCCACTGTCAGTTATTTAACACACAAAAAAAAGGCAAAATCTTCAACAAGAAAATTTTGCCCGTTTTGTTTTAAACTTTGTTTATCGTCAAAAATTACAAATTGTCAAAAAATCCTTCTGCTTTTAAAAGTTCAGCATTTAAAATTCCACCTAAAGCAGCACCGCGTTTTGTGTTATGACTCAAAGCTACAAACTTAACATCAAAAACATTACAAGGACGCAAACGTCCAATCACGCAAGCCATGCCTTTTTCAGTTTCGCGATCACGGCGAGGTTGAGGACGATTTTCTTCGTGTCGCACAACAATTGGATGTTCTGGAGCAGAAGGAAGTTTTAATTCTTGTGGCAAAGAACTGTAAGAAGTCCAAACTCTTTCAATTTCTTCAAGCGAAGGTTTTTTGTCATTAGGCAAATCAAATTCCAAAGAAACGCAAGCCGTATGTCCGTCAATTACAGGAACTCTTGTGCAAGTTGAACTTACAACTGGATAAGAAGCATTTTCAATTTTATCGCCAGAAACTTTTCCTAAAATTTTAAGACATTCCTTTTCAGTTTTTTCTTCTTCACCGCTTATAAAAGGCACAATATTGTCAATCATATCAAAAGACGGAACTCCAGGATACCCCGACCCACTTGTCGCCTGCAATGTAGTAACAATCATTCTTTTTACAGGATACCCCGCTTGAATGAGAGCGTGAAGTGGCATCATATAAGTTTGCAAAGAACAATTTGGTTTTACAACAATAAATCCTTTGTCCCAACCATGATGTTTTTGTTGTTCTTTTAAGATTTCAAGATGAGAAGCGTTAATTTCTGGAATCAACATTGGAACATCAGAAGTCCAGCGGTTTGCACTTGCATTTGAAACAACAGGAATTCCCAAAGAAGCATAAGATTCTTCTAAGGCTTTAATTTCGTCTTTTCCCATTTCCAAAGCAGAAAAACAAAACTTACATTTTCCAAGTGCGAGTTTTGCGTCATTTGCATCTTGAATTGTAAGATTTGCAACATCACTAGGAATTTCTTCGCCAATCAGCCATTTACTTGCAACAACATCTTTGTAAAGTTTTCCGGCACTTCTTGGAGAAGCAGCAACATAAGTCACCTTAAACCAAGGATGATTTTCCAAAAGTTTTATGTAACGCTGACCAACCATTCCAGTTGCGCCCAAAACACCAACAGCAATTTTTTCCATTTTATTCACACTCCAATTTCTAAAGATTACAAGCCTTAATCGCGTCTTTAATAATTTCTTTTGCAGCGTCAGTTGGTTCAGCAAGCGGAAGTCTAACATCGCCCGCCGAAAGTCCTTTTACGTTCATCGCATATTTTATGCAAGTAGGATTTCCGTCCACAAAAGCCGCTCTAAAAAATGGTTGCAATCTATAATGAATTTTTCGAGCTTCAGCAAAATCGCCTTCCATACATTTATGAACAAGTTCGCTCATCAATTTAGGAATCATATTTGTAACTACAGAAATAACTCCGTTTCCGCCAGCTGCCATAAGCGGAAGAGTTAAACCGTCATCGCCACTCATTACAGAAAAATCAGGGTTCGACAATTTAATTTTTTCAATAACTTCCATCATCTGATTAATATTTCCGCTCGCTTCTTTAACGCCCACAATATTTGGAAGTTCAGAAATCCGCTTCAACAAAGGAACACTAATATTTTTTCCAGTTCTGCCTTGAATATTGTAAACCACAATCGGAATACCAACTTTAGAAACTGCTTGAAAATGTCGGAAAATTCCTTCATCACTTGGTTTATTATAGTAAGGAGTTACAACTAAGGCAAAATCAGCACCATATTCTTTTGCGCGAGTACAATATCGAACAGCGTCGCGAGTGTTATTTGAACCAGCACCAACCATAATTTTTACAGATTTATTATTTTTTTGATTAAATTCTTTAACCATAGGAAACAAAATGTCCAAAAGCTTGGCTTCTTCGTCTTCGTCTAAAGTTGGAGTTTCGCCACTTGTGCCCAAAGCCAAAAGACCATCAATTCCTTCTTCGAGTTGATATTTTATATTTTTCTTCCATCCTTCATAATCAATTTCTCCGCCAGAAAGCATTGGAGTAATCATCGCAGTATAAGAACCTTGTAATGTTGGCATATTTTTCTCCTCAAAATCAAAATTAAAAGTTCCAAATTAAACAAATCTTAAAACTTTTTCAAAATTATGTCATTTTTTGAATATTTATGCAAGAAAATAGATTCTATTTCAAAAGTATGTTACTTTTTGAAATTTTGAAACTTT
>CAZLXK010000184.1:0-5374 GCA_964563305.1 uncultured Treponema sp. | reverse complement strand
TGAATCGATTTTTTCATCGTTTTTTTTGGTGTATTCTAACAGAAATTATCCTGCAAACAGAAATATTGATTATTTTTATGAACATCAAGAAGAAAATGGTGCAATTCGCTGGAAATATGATTTAAGCACAAACAAACCAATTCTCGATAACAAAAAAAATCCTGAAGGCGTTGGATTGCCACTTTTTGCTTGGGCAGAATTTAATCTTTATCACAAAAGTGCAAACAAACGTAGAGTTAAAGAAGTTATGCCAATCTTGCAAAAATATATGGATTGGTTGGAACGAACTTTTAAAAAGCAAAATGGACTTTACGCTGCTCCTTATGAATCTTCGGGAATGTATAATTCTCCGCGCAAAGGAACTTATTATCCTGTAGATTTTAACAGTTGCATGGCAATAAATGCGGCTCATATGTCAGCTTTAGGCGACATCTTAAACGACAAAGACATTAGTTTTCAGTACAAAAAAATGTATTTTAGCTTAAAAACTCGCATAAATTCGCTGATGTGGGATTCAGAAACTAATTTTTATCACGATTTAGACGCAGACGAGCAACGATTACCGCAAAAAACTGTCGCTGGATTTTGGCCTTTACTTGCGGAACTTCCAAACGCAGACAAAGCAGATGCTCTTATAGAACATTTAAATAATCCTAAAACTTTTGGAACAGAACATCCGTTTCCTTCTTTAAGTGCAGATTCACCAGAATTTAAAGAAAATGGAGAAGCGTACAAAGGTTCGGTTTTTCCTACATTCAATTTTATGATCATTAAAGGACTTGAAAAATATCAGCGTTACGAATTTGCTCGAGAATGTGCAATTCGGCACTTGTATTTTGTTCTTGAAGGATTAAGTCCGTTAGATGTAAAACAAAAAGGCGATTTGTACGAAGCATATTTGCCAAACAAAGAAGGACCAGCAAGTTGCAGAGGAAATCCAGACTTTCCGCGAAAACGTTTTTTACATTACGTAGGACTTTCTACGATTGCACTTATGATTGAAAATGTTATTGGTTTAAGCATAAGTTTGCCACGAAAAACAGTTGATTGGATTATTCCAAATCTCGAAGTAATGGGAATAGAAAAACTTTCGCTTAAACGCAATCTTATTACAATTTTAAGCAACAAAAGATCGCGCGGTTGGGAAATCCAAATGGAAAGCGAAAAACTTTACTATTTTACAATCAACATTTTAAATCAGAAGAAAAAAACTCTTCCAATTCCTTCTGGAAAATGTTCTATGCTTATAGATAAACTTTAAAATTGGAGCTAAAAATGAATGCACCGTTAGCAGTTATTGAAATTGGCTCTACGGGCATTCGTTTAATGGTCGCAGAAGCCACTAATAATTTAAGCAAAAAATTTAATATTCTCGACAAAAGTGAACAAGCCGTAAAAATTGGTCATGATGTTTTTACAACTGGCTCTATTTCGCGAGAAACTTTGCTTTCTTGCATTCAGATTTTAAATCGATATTCAGAACAATTAAAAACTTGGGGAATCAAAATCCGCGAAACTTACGTAATTGCAACAAGTGCTGTTCGAGAAGCAAGCAACCGCGATCCTTTTGTGGACAGAATTTACGTAAAAACCGGCTACATTGTTCACGTAAGCGACGGAATCGAAGAAAATCGGCTTATGTACATTGCAGTAACCGAATGTATAAAAGCAAAAAGTCTTGCCGTTCAAAATTCAAGTTCAATCATTATAGAAATTTCTGGCGGTTCTACGGAACTTATGCTTATGGAAAACGGACACATTGTTAGTGCTCACAGCATGAGAATGGGAACTGTTATAATCGAACAGCGAATGAGAGAAATGTTTGGAAGTCTTGACGACGGAGCAAATTACATTGGAGAATTTATTAGAAACATAAAAAATTCACTAAAAACCGAAGTTAATATTGACAAAATAAAACAATTTATTGGCGTAAATAATGATATGGAAATTGCCGCAAAATCTGTTGGGCACGAAATTTCGCCAGTTTTGTGGGAAATAAAACGTGAAGCATTTGAAAATTTTGTAAACGAAGTAACACATTTAACTGTGGAAGAATGTATTATCCGATTTAATTTAAATTATTCTGACGCACAAAGCATGCAAATTTCACTTTTAGCGTACAAAATGTTTTTGGAATTTACAAAAGTTCAGACTTTACTTGTTCCAAAAACTTCAATTCGAGAGGGCGTTCTTTTAAGCAGAATAAACAAAGGCGACAATGAAGTTTCAAAAGATTTTTCTCAGCAAATTTTAGCAAGTGCTAAAGCTCTTTTAAAAAAATATAACGGAGATCAAAAACACGCAGATTTTGTAATGAAAACTTCGCTGCGTCTTTATGATGAACTTGAAAAAGAACTCGGACTTGACAGTCGTTCAAAGAATCTTTTGGCGGTAAGTTCAATTCTTCACGATGTAGGAATGTTTATTCGTCCGCAAAATCACAATGAACACAGCAAATATATTATAAATAACAGCGACATTTTTGGTTTAAATCGCGAAGACAAATCTTTAGTTGCATTAATTACGTTTTTTCACAGAGGAAATCAGGAAATTCAAGACGACAGAGAATTTAAACTTTTGCCAAGAAGCAACAGAATGCTTGTTTTAAAATTAAGTGCAATTCTTCGCGTGGCGGATGCTTTGGATCGCTCACATCAGCAAATTTTAAATGATTTTACAGTTCATTTTGCCGCCGACAGTATGACAATTCGTGCAAAAGGAAGCAAAAACTTAAACTTAGAAAAACTTGCCATTGCTCAAAAAAGTGATTTATTTGAAAATGTTTTTGGATATAAGGTTGTTCTTGTATGATTAAAGCGAAATTTTTTAACAGAGAATTAAGTTGGATAGAATTTAATTATCGCGTTTTGTGTGAAGGATTAAAAAAAGATCTTCCGTTACTAGAAAGATTAAATTTTCTTGCAATTACCGAAAGCAATTTTGATGAATTTTTCCAAGTAAGAGTTGCATCGATTATGCGCGACTTAGAAAAAAATCCGCTAAAAACTGATTCTTCTGGACTTTTGCCAGAAAAAATTCTTGAAAAAATTTATAGTCGTTGTCATCAAATTACAAAAATCGCTGATGATGTTTTGAACTCTGAAATTTTACCGCAACTTTCGCAAGAAGGATTTACTTACATAAAACCAGAATCTTATTGTACAGAACAAAAATCTTTTGCAGAATCACTTTTTAAAAATCAAATTTTCCCTTTATTAACGCCGCTTAGAACTGACGGTTCAGCAAAAGTTCACATTGGAAACTTAAAAATGACCGCCGCTTTTTTACTTGAAGAACACAAAAATCTTTCAAACGAAGAAAATTTGCTTAGCACAAAAGAAAAAGACATTTTGGCTTTAGTTGAAATTCCTTCGATTTTAGACAGAATTGTTTATTTGCCTTCAAATTCTAATAAAAAAGAATTTGCGGTTCTCGAAGATATAATTTGTGCTTACGGTTCGTTTCTTTTTCCAGGATATAAAATTAAAGAATCGCTCATTTTTAAGATTGCTCGCGACGCTGATTTTGCAGTTGACGAAGAAAATACAGCAAATTTTATTCAAGCGATGGAAGAAGTTTTAGAAAAGCGACAATCTTCTTTCGCAGTTAGAATGATGTGTTCTTCTACAAGCGAAAAAATCCGAAGTTTAGTTCAAGCAAAATTAAATCTTAGCGAAAATCAAGTTTACGAAATTAACGGCTTAATGAATTTATCGTCTTTAATGGAACTTTGCAAAAATCAAGGAACAGAAAAGTTACTTTATCCTGAATGGAAACATTTTTATCCTGCTACTTTGCCAAAAGATCAAAGTTTTTGGAACAATATTCGACAGCACGACATTTTACTAAACGTTCCTTATGAAAGTTACGAGCCAGTTTTGAAATTTATAAAAGATGCCGCTTGGGACGAGCATGTTCTTGCAATAAAAATGACGCTTTACAGAACCGGCAACGACAGCCCAATCGTAAAGTTTCTTAAAGAAGCTGCACAAAATGGCAAGCAAGTTACGGTTTTTGTGGAACTAAAAGCACGTTTTGATGAAAAGCGCAACATTTCTTGGGCAGAAGAACTTGAAAAAGCTGGAGTTATTGTTGTTTACGGAGTTGTAAATTTAAAAGTCCACGCAAAAATTCTTTTGATTGTTCGGCGAGAATCTGACGGAATCAGAAGATATGCACATTTAAGCACAGGAAATTATAATCCAAAAACTGCAAAATCTTACGCTGACCTTTCGATTTTTACTTCAAATCCTGAAATTGTAAGCGATGCAACAATGTTTTTTAATGTGATTTCTGGCTACAGTGCTTTACAGACAATGCATCAACTTTATATGGCACCAGTTACGTTAAAAAGTCGCTTAATCGAATTGATTGATCGCGAAATAAAACGAAGCACAAACGAAATGCCAGGACATATTGTTGCAAAAATGAACAGTTTGTGTCATCCGGAAATTATAAAAAAACTTTACGAAGCAAGTTGTGCCGGCGTTAAAATTGAATTAAATGTTCGCGGAATTTGTACGCTTGTGCCAGGAATAAAAAATTTGAGCGAAAATATTAGCGTTGTTAGCGTAATTGACAGATATTTGGAACATTCAAGAATTTTTTATTTTAAGAATGGTGATGACGAAGAACTTTACTTGAGCAGTGCCGATTGGATGGAACGAAACTTAGACAGAAGAATTGAACTTATGTTTCCAATTACTGACAAACTTGTGTTCAAAACTATAAAAGACAATCTCCGCCTTTACTTTGAAGACAACACGCACAGTTATACTTTGCAAAAAAACGGAAAATGGAAGCAAAATCTTCCTGCAAAAAAGCAACAAATTGTTCGCGTGCAAGAAATTCTTTACAAAAAATACAAAAAAAAGAACGAAGTGCAAAAAACTCTTTCGCCACAAGAATTTATTGTTCGCCGCAACGGATAATCAAAAAAATTTTGTTTTTATTTAAAAATTTATCTAAAAATAATATTGACGATTTTTTTTAGTTAGCATATATTAACTTTAGTTAGTTAAAGACAACTAACTTTTGACCTCGAATATAAAGTTGGAGTATGTTTGGGTATTCTCCTTACACAGCCACAAATGAAAATCTGCATACTCCGACTTTTTTTTCTTTAACGGATTTTTTAATGATGGATTTTGAGCAGACAGTTTTACATTGCGGAGCTCCCGCTCTTTGTGGAATAAAACCTTCTAGCCTTTTATCTGTAAGTCAGCAAATAGTTTTTCATGAATACAAAAAAATTCTTAATTGGAATCAAGAACTTAAAAATCAAAATGCACATATAAACATTGTTCGCAGAAATTCTAAACTTTTTTTACTTTTTATTTACGACAAAAACTTACTTAAAAAAACAATTTTTTCA
>CAZLXK010000183.1:0-5385 GCA_964563305.1 uncultured Treponema sp. | reverse complement strand
AACAAAAATTCAAGTTTTTCGAGATGCCCTTTATTTAAAAATCACTTGTAAAATTTAATGTAAAAACTATAAATTTATTTGGAGGAATTTATGGCTTATAATAATCGATATGGAGCGTATAATGCTTACCAACAAGTTGGTGTAAAAACTGCAAGTCCTGGAAAATTAATTGTAATGCTTTACGAAGGAGCAGTTTCACATTTAGAAAAAGCTTTAGCACTTATTGACGATGACAATAAAATCGAAGCAAAAAATATTGAAAATTTCGGAAATCACATTCAAAAAGTAACCGACATAATTTCTGAATTGGAATGTAGTCTTAATATGGAAAAAGGCGAAACTCAGCAAGACAAAGATCGCCTAAAAATGTCAGAAAGTTTAATGTCTTTGTACATTTGGTTTAATCAAGAATTACTAAACATAACAATCAGTCATAACAAAAAGCAACTTTCTAATATTCATAAAATGTTAAATGATTTATTAGATTCTTGGAAGGAAGCACTTAATTCTGGAGCCGGAAGTGGCGTTGGAAGCGAACATCAAAGTCTTAGCATTACAAGTTAAATTTTTGGAGGATTTTATGGAAAATTTAGAACTCAAGCAAGAAGAAATTGCAGAAAGAGTTGCAGTTTTAAAACGTTTTAAGACTTTACTTATTGAGCAAAGAAAAAAATTTCAAGAATATTTAAAAGTTTTGGAACTTCAAGAAAATAAAATTGAACAAGAAGACACAGAATCACTTTTAGAACACACTCAATTAGAAGCTGAAATTGTAGAAAGTATTGGTTCTTTGCAAAAAGTTATAATCCCTATGCAAAAACTTTATAATTCAAACGCAAACTTTTATAATCCGCAAGAACTTATTCCAATCACAAATATTCAAAATGATTTAAAAAATTTACAATCTCAAGTTTTAGAACAAAATGAAAAAAATCGAACGCTTTTAAAAGAACATATGGCTTATTTAAGAGAACAAATTACAAACTTTAAAAATCCTTGTAAAAATCGATCTTCAATTTACGCAAGTAGAGCAACTTCTGGTTCAAGAATTGCCATTGAAGTTTAACTAGAGAAACAAAATGTCTGATAACACAATTTATATTTTAGATTCCTACGGACTTATTTACAGAGCGTATTTTGCACTTGTAAATCATCCACTTACAAATTTTCAAGGCGAAAACATAAGTGCTTTGTATATTTTTTTCAAGAACTTAAAATCACTTTTAGCAAAAGAAAAACCAGCATTTCTTGCAGCCGCTTTTGATTCAAGAACGAAAACTTTTAGACACGAGCTTTATCCAGAATACAAAGCAAATCGTTCTAAAACGCCAGAAGATTTACATACTCAAGTTCCGTGGATTGAAGAAATTTTAAATGCACTCAAAGTTCCGGTTTTAAGAGTTGACGGTTTTGAAGCGGACGACATTATTGCAACTGTTGCAAAAAAATGTAAAGCGGAAGGCAGAGAATGTAGAATTCTGTCGGGCGACAAAGATTTAGTTCAACTTGTTGATGAAACTTGCAAAGAAATGATTCCAGATAAGTCAAATGGCGGTTGGCAAACAAATGGCAAAGAAGAAATTTTTGCAAAATGGGGAATTTATCCTGAAAAAATTTTAGATTATTTGTCTTTAGTTGGAGATGCTTCAGACAATGTTCCGGGCGTAAAAGGCGTTGGCGACAAAACTGCAATCAAATTGCTAAGCGAATATAAAACTTTAGACGGAATTTATGAACACGCACAAGAAATAAAAGGTGCTTTAGGCGAAAAAATCCGCAATGACAAAGAAAACGCTTATTTTTCAAAAAAACTTATTACGCTTGACGAAAATGTTCCAATCAAAATTGATTTTAATGATTTTAAAACTGATGATTTAGATTATGAGCAAGCCGCAAAAATCTTAAAAAAATACGGAGCAAGTCAAATTGCAAAAAGTTTTGCGAGCGAAGCGGGAATTTCTTTAGATGAAATAAATCTTAAAAATAATTCTGATTCTTTTGATTCTTCTACAAAAACTAAAAATTCTACAAGTTTGGGAAATTCTAAAAATCAAGAAAATTCTCTTCAAAAAAATCCGCAAAATCAAGAAAATATTGGAAATGTAAATTTATCAAAACCTTTAATTTCTCTTGGCGAAGGAGATGGAAAACCCAAACTTAAAAAAAATCAAGGAAATTACAAGGCTCTCACAAATTTAAGTGAATTAAAAACTTTTATTGACAAAATTTTTGAAAGTAAAGAAAAAATTGTTGCTTTTGACACAGAAACTGACAGTTTAAATACGCAAAATGCAAATTTAGTTGGTTTTAGTTTGTCTTTTGAAAAAGGAAAAGCGATTTATGTTCCAGTGATTTTGCCTGGCGATATTTTTGCTTCGACAGTTCAAATTATTAGCAAAGAAGATTCTTTAAAAGAATTAAAACGACTTTTTGATTCGTCAGAAATTACGATTATAATGCACAACGGAAAATTTGATTTGGAAGTTCTTGCAACAAATGGAATGAATCTTGATAAAACTTCTTCTAAAAATGCTGAACTTGGTGGCGAACTTAGCACAGAAAATTCTCTATTTTCAAACGAGACGAATTCTTTAAGCAAAAATTCTTCGAGCGAACTGAAACTTTCTGCAAAAACTTCTGCAACAAAAAAATCAGCAAATAAAAACACAACTATCGCACCAAAATGCAAAATTTTTGACACAATGATTGCCGCTTGGCTTTTAAATCCTAGTCAAGAAGGAAAAGGCGTTTTTTCATTAGAAAATCTTGGCGAAAAACTTTTAGGCTTAAAAGGAATCGAATTTAATGAAATTGTGCCAAAAGGAAAAACTTTTGCGGATTTGGAATTAAATCTTGCTTATCCTTACGCGGCAGAAGATGCTGATTTTACTTTTCAAATTTACGAAATCCTAAAAGATAAAATTGAAGAGGCAAAACTTCACAAACTTTTTTACGAAATGGAAATGCAGATTTTACCAATTCTTGCGAGCATGGAACAATGTGGAATTCACTTAAATAAAAATGCACTTCAAATTTACAATCAAGAATTAAATCAAAAAATCAGCGAAAAAGAAAAACAAATTTACGCTGCGGTTGGTCATGAATTTAATATTGCAAGCACAAAGCAACTTCAAACAGTTTTATTTGAAGAACGTGGACTAAAAACTTCTAAAAAAACAAAAACTGGTTATAGCACAGACACTTTGGTTTTAGAAGAATTAGCAGAAAGCACAAACGATATTGTTCCTCAGTTGATTTTGGATTATCGCTCGTACACAAAATTGCAAAGCACTTACGTAGAATCCCTTCCGCAACTCGCCGACTCTTTTGGGCAAGTTCACACTTCATTTTTGCAAACGGGAACTGCAACTGGCCGACTTTCAAGCCGAGATCCAAATCTTCAAAACATTCCTGTTCGCGACGAAAATGGCAGAAGAATCAGAAGTGCTTTTACCGCAAATCAAGGAAAAATTTTTATTTCTGCAGATTATTCGCAAATCGAACTTGTAGTTTTGGCACATTTAAGCGGAGACAAAAACTTAAGCCAAGCATTTCTTGACGGAATTGACGTTCACAAAGCAACCGCCGCTTTAATTGCAGGAATAAAACCTGAAGACGTAAGTCCAGAACAACGACGTGCCGCGAAAACTGTAAATTTTGGCGTTATGTACGGAATGAGTGCTTTTGGACTCGCAAAAGATTTAGGAATTTCTCGCACGCAAGCAAAAGATTTTATTGACCAATATTTTAAAACTTATTCTGGCGTAAAAGATTTTATTTCTCAAACGATTTTAAATGCACAGAAAAACGGTTATGTAGAAACATTTTTAGGTCGCAGAAGATATGTTCCAGAAATCAATAGTTCAAATAAATTAGTTCAAAATAGTGCACAAAGAATTTGCATAAACACGCCAATTCAAGGAAGTGCCGCCGACATTGTAAAAAAAGCAATGATTGACATTTTCAATTCGATTTTGGAAAGTGATTTAAATGGTAAACTAAAAATGCTTTTGCAAGTTCACGATGAATTAATTTTTGAATGTGATGATGATGAAAAAACGCTCAAAAAAGCAATTAATTTAATCCGCGAAAAAATGGAAAATGCAGTTAAATTAAATGTTCCGCTTCGAGTAAGTATTGAAAGCGGAAAATCTTGGGGAGAATTTCACTAAAATTTTATGAATTCCAAAATTTCTGATTTTAAGCAAAAAAAAACTGATTTTAAGCAAAAAAAATCTAAGTCAAAAAAATCAAAAAATGCAGAAAACGCACAAATTTTTTCTGAAAACAAAATAATTTGCATAACAGGTCCAATGGCAGCCGGGAAAAATTTGGCTTGTTCGATTCTTGAAACTTATGGCTTCGTTAGTATTGATGCGGATTTGCTTATTCACGAAATAATCGAAACTCAAAAAGATAAAATTCTTTCTACATTCGAGAAAATTGCTCAAGAAAAAAAAATTCCGCTTTTAACAAAAGACAAAAAAATCAACAGAAAAAATCTTGGAAAAATCGTTTTTTCTTCAGCGGAACTTTTAAAAAAACAAGAAGATATTGTTTATCCAGAATTTGACATTTTAGTAAAAAAATTTCTTGAAGAAAACAAAAATAAAACTCGAATTATAAATGCGACAGTTCTTTACAAAAGACCTTGTATGAAATTAGTTGATTTTGTGATTTTCGTAGATTCTCCAAAAATTTTAAGATTTTTTCGTTCTAAAAAGCGTGATTCTTTGAGTTTTAAGCAAATTTTTAATCGTTTTAAAAGTCAAAAAAATCTTTTTTCTAAATATAAAATTTCAAATGCCGATATAAGAAGAGTATGGAATATCGGTTCAAGAATTTCTCTTGAAAGGAAACTTTTAAAAATCCTCGAAAAATAAATCGCCGATAAAACTAAAAGTAAAAATGATTTTTCTTTAGGGGATAAAAATATGGAACAAAAACGAACGCTTTGGATTTTGCTTGCGACAGGAATTTTTTTATTGTTAGTTTTAGGTTTTGCAATGCTTCCTTTTGCATCTTCTGCAAGAACAAAATCTAGTGCAAGAGCACTTCACGACGACGGAATTATTTGGGTGGCACCTTCTGCTTCTCAAGCGGAAAATCTTTCAGCAAAAATTTCAAATCAAAATAATGAATCTCAAAGTCAAATCACAGAAGAATCAAATCTTAGCGAAAACGAAAATATTGCTGATTTTTCAAGTTCACAAACAAAAGAAAATCCTCTGACTTCTTCAATTTCTTCGCCAAAAGAAAGAATTACAGAAATTCAAGAAACTCAAAAATCCTCTTCAATTCCTTACGCAACTGACAACTTAAATGTAATTTCAACTAGCACTACAAATTTTTACGCTTATTCATCAAAAAATATTTCTGATTCTG
>CAZLXK010000182.1:0-5386 GCA_964563305.1 uncultured Treponema sp. | reverse complement strand
CGAAAAGCGGGTTTTGTTTGGCTCTGACGCTTAGTATAAAAGATGAAAATCTAGCAGTTTGTTTTTGATTTTTTACACTAAACATAAACAGATTCTGAAACGAGTTCAGAATGACAACTTAAATTTAATCTTAAATAAAAAAAATTTGCTCCAAAAAAAAATAACAAAAAATCACAACGGAACGTTACCGTGCTTTTTGTTTGGCATTACATTTATTTCTTTGTTTGACAAAAAGTCTAGTGAACTTACAATTCGCTCTCGAGTTTCTTCTGGAGAAATAATTTCGCTAATGTAGTCACGCTGAGCGGCGATTGTTGGCGTCATAATATTTTCACGATATTCTTGAGATTTCTGAGCAACAAATTCTGCTTTTGAAGGATCTTTCATTTCTTTTGCATAAAGAATTTCTAATGCACCTTCCGCTCCCATAACTGCAATTTCTGCTTTTGGCCAAGCGTAAACAAAATCTGCACCAAGATGTTTTGAACACATTGCAATGTACGCTCCGCCGTAAGCTTTTCGTGTAATAATCGTAACTTTTGGAACACTCGCTTCGCTATAAGCGTAAATAACTTTTGCTCCGTGACGAATAATACCTTTTTGCTCTTCTTGCGGACCTGGAATAAATCCCGGAACATCAACAAAAGTTACTAAAGGAATATTATACGCATCACAATATCGAACAAAACGTGCAATTTTATCAGAAGCGTCGCAATTTAAAACGCCACCAAGCCCCGCCGGATTATTTGCAACAATTCCAACTGATTTTCCTTCAACTTTTGCAAATCCAGTAATTGCATTTAAAGCAAATTCTTGCATTACTTCAAAAAAACTTTCATCATCAACAACACAATTTATAACATCGTGCATATTGTAACTTTGAGCGGAACGTTCTGGCAAAATATTTTGAATTTCTTTAGATTTTTTCTTTTCATCATATTTGAATTTTGCGTCACTGCTAATTTTCTCTCCATAATAATGCGGAATGTAATCCAAAAGCCGACGAACTTTTTCGTAACAATCATTTTCGTTTTCGCATCTAAAATGAGCAACTCCACTTTTTTGTGAATGAATTGACGCTCCACCCAAATCTTCAGCAGAAATATCCATAAACATTACAGACTTTACAACTTTTGGGCCAGTAATAAACATTTGGCTGATTGAATCAACCGTAAAAATAAAATCCGTAAGTCCTGGCGAATAAACTGCACCGCCAGCACAAGGACCAACAATTATGCTGATTTGAGGAACATAACCGCTTGCTCGAACATTTTGATAAAACAATTCTCCGTAACCGCAAAGAGAGTCAACGCCTTCTTGAATACGAGCACCGCCAGAATCATTTAAGCCAATAATTGGACATTTTGCAGCGATTGCTTTTTCGATTAACTCTGCGATTTTTTGACCATGAACTTTGCCCAAACTTCCGCCTTGAACTGTAAAATCTTGAGCGTAAACTGCAACTTTTTTTCCGTTGATTTTTCCAAAACCTGTAATTACGCCGTCGTAAGGAATTTCTTTTTGCTCCATTCCAAAACTTGTGCAGTTGTGACGAGCTGCTGAATAAATTTCATAAAAACTGTTTTTATCGCAAAGAGCATTGATTCTTTCGATTGCGTGAAGTTTGCCTTTTGCGTGTTGCTTTTCTAAATTGTAATTTTTTTCTGACATAAAATTTTCCTTTTTTTACTTAAAGAGGATTTTTGTTTTAAGATTTGATTTTTGTTGAAACGAAAAATTTTATCTTAAACAAAATAATTTTAGTCCGAGTAAATTATTCTGTCAATATGACAAAAAGTGTAAATTTGTCGTATTTGAAAACTGGCGGTTTTGTCGCGGAACTGACACTTCTCGCGAGCAACTGGCAGTTTTGTCGCGGAACTGGCACTTCTCGCGAGCAACTGACGGTTTTCTCAAGCAACTGGCGGTTTCTTGCGACAAGTTAAAACAAAACTTCTTCACTTAAAGCGTCGATTGCTTCTTGAAGTTCTGCGTTTGTGGGAAGCCAAGAATATTTTTGCTCAAGATTTTGCATAATTGCGTTTATGTTTTTGCCATTTTGCTCAACTGCCGCCGCGTAATCATTTACAAAATCTTCTTTAGAAAGTTTTTCTTCGCTTAAAGTTTGCCGATTTATTGACGTAATTAACCAGCGATTTTTTTTGTAAGTTAATTCAACTTGGTCGCAAATAAAAGTCAGCGTAATTTGAGTTTGGTCTTCGGTTAGAATTGTGTAAAAATTTACTTTGTAATTTTTTTTGTCGCCGTCGTTTAAGTTTTGCTCGTTTTCTTGAAGTAAAGGTTTTAAATGCTGATTTTTTCGTGGTGCTTTGAAAAATAATTTTGCTTGTTTGCCAGAAATTTGTTCATCGTCGATTTTTTTGTCATCAATTTTTTCGCTAGAAAGTTCATCATCAGAAAGTTCAGCGGAAACATCATCAGCAAAAATTTTAACTTGCGAAAGTCCTGCCAAATTTGAAAGTGGCTGATTTAGACAAAGCCATTTTGACAAGCTTTGAGCTTGAAGACTTTGATTGTACATTGCACGAGCCTTAAAACTTACGTAAAGATTGCTTAAAACTCCAGTAAAATTTTTCATTTCTTTGCCAGAAGTACATTCGAGTGCTTGGTCAACATCCAAAGTGTTCATTGCACTATAAAACATTTCGAGCGTTTGAAACGAAGTTAAACCTTTAGAACTTGGTTTGTCTTGTGAACTTGCAAAGAAAAATATTCCTGTAAAAATTCCCACGACTAAAACTGTGCAAATTGAAATTAAAATTGTTCTGTGCTTACGAAACCATCTTTTTGATTCTACTCGAGCTTCTTGTTTTTTACTTGAACGTTTTGAAAATTTTTCAAATTCTTTTTGATTGATTTTTGAACTTCTGTCTACAAAATTTAATTTTTGATTTTCAGGAAGATTTCCTTGAGGATTTAATCCACATTCTTCAAAAAATTCTGTGCGAGGAAAATGCAACGAAGTTCCCCGCGCAAAGTGCAACGAAGTTCCCCGCGCAAAGTGCAACGAAGTTCCCCGCGCAAAGTGCAAGGTTTGTGAAGTTTGCAAATCTTTTGGCAAGGCAGATTTTTTCTTTGATTTAGAGCTTTCTTCTTGCGGATTTTGCGCGGGGAACTTCGTTGCATCTTGTATTAAGCCTAAAATTATTGAAATAGCAACATCATCATTTAAGCCTGGAATTTGGATTTGCGGAAAAACAAAATTTTTGTCTAAAATATCAAGTGCTCGCATTTTTCTGTCTGGATTTTCAAAAGGAAATTTTTGGCTTAAAGTTTTGTACGCGATTGACGCTTGAATAAATTTTAGTGCTCTAACTTTTGTTAAGTTTTCATTTACATAAAATCCGTGTTCTTGCATAAAAATATTTTCTTTACAACACAAAATCGACGATAAAAAAAACATTTTTGGCATAAATAAAATTTGTGAAAAATCATCGCTTATGAAAATTCCGCCGCCACCAAGTTCCGGAATTTCTTGTTTCCAATTTATTGCTTCTTCAATTACGTTTACAACTAAAGCTGCCGCCGCCACAGATTTTGCTTTTTCTTGCAAGATTTTTTCTGATTGATTTGGAGAATTTTCTGATTGAGTTTTGTCTTCTGAGTAAGTCGCCGAAGAATTTTCTGATGACAAAGAATCTAAAATTTCAAAATAAGTTTTTAATGTTTTTCCAGAAAACGCTTTTCCTTTTAAGATTACATTTTGATTTTGATTTTCAAAAGTTTCTTCAAAAGTCCAAGTTTGGAAATTCCAAACATCATCAATTTTTTTTGCAAGAACGCCACTTTCTTTTAGTTTGTCTGAAAATTTTGCTCTTGCAAATTCTGAACTTGTCATAAATGTGTTTAAATAAATATTTTCATTTTCGCTTGTAACACATGAAATTTTTTCTTGCATTTTGTCGCCTCAAAAATTTTATAAGAAACAATAAAAATGTACTTTCGGCAAGAACCCTGCTTTTAAAAACGGCTTCCGCACTGCGTTTGTACAGATTGTTTTTAAAAGCAGAACCTTGCCTACGTACATTTTTATTGTTTTTTTTAATCATAAATTCTCAATCCTCAATTCTAACTCCTAACTCCTAAATCCTAACGTCCGCTTGAATTATATAAATACTTAAAATAATCCAAGTTTGTGCTGTAAGTGGAATTGAAGTTTGGAATTGTTTTTTTGTAAGATTCTAAACTTTTCCAAAATTCATAAAATTCTGGATCTTGATTGTACGCTTGAGCGTAAATTGATGCGGCTTGAGCGTCGGCTTTTCCTTTTATTTCTTCGGATTTTCGGTAGGCTTCACTTTGGATTGTGCGTTTTTCGTTTTCTAACTTTCCGAGCCATTCTGCTTTTTTACCTTCGCCTAAAGAACGATACGCTTGTGCAACTTGATTTCGCTCTTTTATCATTCTGTTGTAAACACTTTCGGTAAGTTCATCAGAATATTTAATTTGTCGCGGAACAATGTCAATCAGTTCAATTCCATATTCGCCAACCATTTTTCTTGCTTCGTCTGCCATTTCGTCGCAAAGTGCATTTCTTCCTTTTGTAACATTTTCATTTTCTGCATTTTCGCTTAAAAGTTTTTCAAGTTCGGCACTATCTTCGTCTTCGATTCCAGTTAATTGTGATTGCTGAATTTCTCGCTCGTTTATGATGTTGCTTGAACGCACAATTTCGCTGAGTCGGTTTCGCGTAATGATTGTGCGTGTTGAAGAGTCGATTATGTCGCTTAATTTGTCGTAAGCAGCGTTTAATGTTTTTAGTGATTGGTAGAAAAGTGAAGGATCGCTGATTTTCCATCGACTTGTTGTGTCTACGATTATGAATTGATTTTCTTTAGTTGGAATTCTTGCGTCATCACCGTCGAGTGAAAGAATTTTTGAAGGATAAGTTGTAACGCTGTCGATAAATGGAATTTTCATGTAAAGTCCGGCTTGCGTGTGGCTAGAAACAATTTTTCCGAATCTAATTACAACAGCTTGATTTCCTTCGTTGATGATGTAAAAAGGTCCGGCTGCAAAAAATAAAATTATTACTACAAGAATGATTCCGAGTATAATGTAAGTTTTTTTCTTTAATTTTTTCATATTTTTCCTCTTAAAGTTGAGATTTTTTTGTTAAACTGCTAGTAGATATTTCGCTACGCTCAATATGACTTGTTGACTGGCACTTTTATTGACAGATTCTGAAACAAGTTCAGGATGACAAATTTTTGCTTTTTTTATAATTGGTGATTTCGAGAGTCTGGTCGAAACTTTGTTGCGATTTCAATCACCGAATACTTTGTTTTTGCTAACTGTCAGTCGATTGCTTTCGCTAGAAACTTCGTTGCGAGTTCGCAATGATTTGTTGACTTCCTGTCGATTA
>CAZLXK010000181.1:0-5404 GCA_964563305.1 uncultured Treponema sp. | reverse complement strand
CTTTTCAAATAAATTTGCAAACTGATTCAAAAACTCAAACGCAAATTAAAGAATTTAACGGAAATCAAATTGATGATTTTGAAGAACAAAGCATTTTAAACTTTAAGCAAAAAATCTTAAAAGAATTTAACAAAGCAATTTTTCCGCGAAATAAAATCACAGAAAAATTTTACGAAAAATAATATTTTAATTTTTTTGGAGGAAATTTTATGACAAACAATTTTATGACAGGAAATCTAAAAACAAAAAAAATATTTATTTTGCTGATTATTTTTATAAATTTTGCAGTTTCAGGATTTGCGGCAAGCAAAAAAGAGAAAATTGTTGATTGGAAAGCCAAAGATTTAGGCGAAAAAGCACAAAGTTCTTGGCTCGTAAATCTTTTTGAAAAAAATAATTCTAAGCGATTGATTAAAGAATTTAAGCTAAACAAAAACGATTTGATTTTTTATGCAAGCGAAACTTCTGAAGGCAAAGAAATTGCCTTAGCCGACGCAAATTCTAAAGCAAAAAATATGGCTTTTTTAGAAATTGCAAAAGAAGCTGGACTTTCTGAACTTGTAAGTCCAGTAAAAAATCTTGAAAATTTGTACGAAACTTGGATTGAATTTTTAGACAAAGATGGAAACGTTTTTTATAAAGCATATTCAATTTATAAAATGTCAAAAGCGGATTTTGAAGAAAATGTTGCCTTAGCAAAAGAAAGCCAAGAAAATTTGATTTTAAATGATGAAGATTCTCAGGAAATTTACGATTCAATTCTTGATGAACCAGAAGTTTCTGTTGGTGAATGGTGATTTTATTTTGTGAGTTTCGGAAAGAAAAAAAGAACCGCCGTCATTTCGAGAACCTTAATGACCGCAGTTCATTTTTTTTCAGACTTTAGAAATAACTTTATTTTAGAATAGAAAATCCTAAATCTTTAATATCTTTTGCAAATGTAAGAACTGTATTTTTTGAACCTTCCATTGGAGTTGTTCCCATTCCTGGAATTTTTGCCAAAACAGAATTTGGAACTGTAATAATATCACATTTACATCTGTCTGCTTCAACAATATTGAAAAGTTCTCGAGTAGAAGCCCACAAACTCATTGTTCCAGGTTTTGATTTACAAATTTTTGCAGTTTTTCTCATTACTGGAATTGGATCGATTCCAGAATCAGCTAAACGACCAGCAAAAACTGAAACGATATTTTTTGAACCAGGCTTAAATGCGTTTACTGCAGCACGAACTTGTGCGATTGTAAAGATTGCAGTTACGTTGATTTGAATTCCTTGATCAGAAAGTTTTTTAATAAGAGGAGCAGTTGAAGTTCCGTCTGTAAGCATAATTGGAATTTTTACAAAAACATTTTTTCCAAGAGCAGCAATTACTTTTGCTTCCTTTTCCATTGTGTCAAAATCATCACCAAAAACTTCAAAAGAAAGTGGCAAATCTGGAATTGCAGCACAAACTTCTTTTGCAAAACTTACATAATCTGTAACGCCCGCTTTTTTCATAAGGCTAGGATTTGTTGTAAATCCGCTTACATAACCTTTTTTGTATTCTGCAATCATTGCGTCCTTGTCTGCACCGTCAGCATAAACGGCAACTCTTAACTGTTTGAATGTCATTTTATAGAAACCTCTCCAAAATTTATTTGTTTCAAAACTTTACGCTTGAAACTTTGTAAATTATTTTATCCGATTTTTATTATTAGTCAATTAGGAATTAGTGCTTAGAATTGAGAAATTAGAACTTAGCACGATTATTGAGATGAGTCGAAATGACCTTGCCGATATTTTTGATGATTTAGGCGTTGCTCAATCTAAAGGTTTCAAGAAGCTCAACCACCGTGAATTTTTTGCCCGAGATAAACGTGAGTGTATTCACAACGAAGTTTCAAGTGAGGGCGGTTTTATTTAGGGCGGAAGGTTTGTATAATGAAGTTTCGCTGACAAAATAAGACTCGCTCCAATGGTTTGACTACGCGGTTACTGAGCAACATCGAAGTGCACCAAGCAAAAAGATTGTTTATTTTTTGAATAAGTTTTATAGTTCTTAGGAAATTTAAATTTATTTAAGGAAAAAAAATATGAAACTTACGTGTGGAATTGTTGGACTGCCAAACGTTGGTAAGTCTACGATTTTTAGTGCTTTGACAAAATCTCCGGCTTCGGCTGAAAATTATCCTTTTTGCACGATTGATCCAAATGTTGGCGTGGTGGATTTGCCAGATGAACGTCTTGATTTTATGGCGAGCGTTTTTAATCCTAAAAAGAAAATTCCTGCGAGCGTTGATTTTGTGGACATTGCAGGTTTAATAAAAGGTGCGTCAAAAGGCGAAGGTTTAGGAAATCAATTTTTGGCGAACATTCGAGAAACTGCGGTTATTGCTCACGTAGTTCGATGTTTTGACAATCCAGACATTCAACACGTGCGAGAAGATGCTAAAACTGATGCAAGTATTGATCCGGAAAGCGACATTTTAACTATTGATTTTGAACTTGCTCAGGCGGATTTGGACACAATCAACAAAAGAGCAGAAAAACTCACTAAGCAAATTAGGGCTTTAGGAAAGGACGAAGAAAAACGCTTGGCTCCTTATTTTAGTGCGATTGAAAAAATTAAGCCTTTGCTTTTGGACGGAAAATGTGCTCGTATGGCGGATTTGTCTGACGAAGAAAAAGATGCAATTTATGATTTGCACTTGCTCACGATTAAGCCTCAAGTTTTTGTTTGCAATATTGAAGAAGACACGATTGCCTCTGGAACTAACAAATATGTTGAAACTGTAAAAAAGATTGCCGCTGAAGAACGTAGCGAAGTTGTGGTGATTTGCGGTAAGTTTGAAGCGGATTTAAGCGAAATTACGGATGACGCTGAACGCAAAGAATTTATGGATGCAGTTGGACTTAAAGAAAGCGGACTTACAGTTTTGAGCCGACACGTTTATCATTTAATGGGATTGCGTACTTTCTTTACTGGCGGACCAGATGAATGTAGAGCATGGACAATTCACGCTGGAGACAAAGCACCTCAAGCAGCAGGCGTTATTCATACTGATTTTGAAAAAGGATTTATTAAAGCGGAAGCTTACTCGATTGATGATTTGAAAAAGTATGGTTCAGAAGCTGAAATTAAAGCAGCCGGAAAATATCGGCAAGAAGGCAAAGATTACGTTGTTCAAGACGGAGATGTTTTGTTCTTTAAGTTTAACGTAACAAAGTAAGTTTTTAATAAAAAATGCACTCCCAGCGAGAACACTTCGTTGAAAAAAGGCTTCCGCACTCGCTTGAAACTTCGTTGCGAATACGTTTGTGCAGATTGTTTTTCAACGAATCGACCTTTAGGTCGGTTAAACCTCGCTTCCGTGCATTTTTTATTAAAAATATATTAAAAGTAATACTATGAGAAAATTAGCGGTATTTTTTCCGGGAATTGGATATTCTAACGACAAACCTTTACTTTATTACACAAGAAAATTTTTGCTAAAGGAAAATTGGAAAGTTATAAATATAAATTATTCTGGTTTTCCTGAAAATATTTTGGGCGACACAAAAAAAATTCTTTTATCAGAAGATATTGCTTTTGAGCAAGCAGAAATTTGTTTACAAAATGATGATTTTTCTGATTTTGAAAATATTATCTTTGTTTCAAAAAGCATTGGAACTGTGGCTGCAGCAAAATTTGCTTTTACAAAAAATCTAAACGTAAAACACATTTTCTTTACGCCACTTGAGCAAACTTTTAATTTTAATCAAAAAAATGCAATAGTTTTTCACGGAACTTCTGACGTTTGGATAAAAACGCAAAAGCTTAAAGAAATTTGCAAAGAGCAAAACTTAGCATTAAATTTGTATGAAAATGCAAATCATTCGCTAGAAACTGGAGATATTTTTGTGGATTTAGAAATTCTTAAAAATGTGATGCAAAAAGTGCAAAAATTTTGTTGACTGCAGACTGGCGGTTCTTGAAGTAAGCGGGGCGGTGGCTTTTGCCACCGCCCCGCTCGATGAAAAGATTTTTTGTTTTTTTTAGAAATTTTGGGCGATAAAAATATACTAGTCGGATTGTAGGGGCGTGCCTTTGGCACGTTCTCTGAATGGAGCGAAAGCGAAACCCCGAAAAGCCTTTACTTAGAGAATTTGCTCCAATGACTCGATAAGTTCACCAATCAAAAAATCCAGCAAACAAAACGCTCGCTGGACTTTTTATTTTTTAAATTTAGTGCAAAAACTTAGGCTTGAAGTGCGGTAACTGCAACTGTGGCAACAATATCTTCAACATTACAACCGCGACTCAAATCGTTAAGTGGCTTTGCAAATCCTTGACAAACTGGACCAATCGCCATCCAACCGCCCATTCGCTGACAAATTTTGTATCCAATGTTTCCAGCGTTAATGTTTGGGAAAATAAATGTGTTCGCATGTCCTGCAACTTTACTTTCCGGAGCCTTAACTTGAGCAACTTCTGGAGCAACCGCCGCATCAAATTGGAACTCGCCGTCCAAAATTAAATTTGGAGCCTTTTCTTGAGCAAGTTTAACTGCTTCTTGAACTTTGCCGACAGTGTTCAAACCCTTAGAATCGTTGCCACTGCCCTTTGTTGAAAATGACAAAAATGCAACTCGAGGTTCAATTCCAGCAATTTTTTGAGCAGTTTGAGCCGTAGCAATAGCAATGTCAGCAAGTTGGCTAGCATCTGGTTCAATGTTGATAGCACAATCGCCCATAAGAGCAACGCCTTCTTTAATGTAAGCGTTTCCGCTTTGTGGAGCAACCATAATAAAACTTGAAGAAACTGTGCTAATTCCAGGAGCAGTTTTAATTACTTGAAGACCTGGACGCAAAGTGTTCGCTGTAGAATGACAAGCACCAGAAACAAAACCGTCAGCGTCGCCCGCTTTAAGAATTAACGCACCGTACATTGTAAAATCTTTTAAGATATATTCTTTTGCCTCAGCAACATCAGCATATTCTGCCTTTCCAGTTTTTTTGTTCACTTTGCCAAGCCGAGTTTGATACAAAACTTCAGCATATTTGTCAGCATTTGGGTCAGTAAGCGGATTTAAAACATTTACGCCAGACAAATCCACGCCCGGAACTAATTTTTCACATTCATCTTTTTTGCCAAGAAGAATAATTTTTGCAATTCCATCTTTTACAATTTTAGCCGCCGCTTCAACAACTCTTTTATCTTCGCCCTCGCACAAAACAATAGTTTTTCCCAAAGCCGACGCTTTTTTTTCAAGTTCTTTAACAAAATCCATAATTTTCCTCGAATATTTGATTTAATTTAGTTAAATTTTCTTCTATAAGAATACAACTTTTTGATTTTTATGAAAATATCTTTTATTTTTGGAGCAAATTTTTCTGCCACAGCGAAACTTCACTGTGCTAACAGCCCGCCCTAAAAATAACC
>CAZLXK010000180.1:0-5509 GCA_964563305.1 uncultured Treponema sp. | reverse complement strand
ATTGTAGCACCGCCATAGGCGTTCTTGCGACAGCAAGAATGGAGCGAAAAGCGGAAGTGCGAAAAGCGGGTAATGTTTAGGAGCGGAAAGTTAGCAAATTTAAGTTTCGCTGTTTTAAGAAAATATGCTCCAATGATTCGACTACGCTCACCAAGCAATAAAATCAAAAAAATCGCTCATTATAATTTTTTGCTTTTATTTTTACAAGTCAAAAAAAGTATGCTCATAATATAGACAACTCAAAAAGTAGGAGGAGTTATTATGAAAAAAGTTGTTCTTGCAGTCTTTGCTGCAACATTTGTGGCTGGACTTGCATTTGCTGACGGAATCACGTTTGGTGGTTGGGGACGTGGTATTTTTATTGGTGCGGCAAACGCTTACGTAGCTGGTGATGGCGAAACATCTTCTAGCAACAAAGTTGTTACTGGCACTCATCAGTCTTGGGGCGGAGCAAATCCTAGAGTTGGACTTAGTATTTCAGGTTCTACAGAAAAAGTTGGATTTAATCTTGACTTTTTTGCTAACGGTAATACTGCTGGGCTTGGCGACAATGCGGACATTTGGATTAGACCAATCGAGCAAATTAAACTCAATTTTGGTAAAATGGACCACAACGAGCTTAGAGGCGACGCTGCATTTGGAATTTGGAACTGGGACAGAATTGGTGTAGTTGGAAAAACTGACGAAGAAGGTTGGACATTCCCTGACCTTTTTGACGTTGAAGGTTTTAGTGCAATCTTTTATCCAATCGAAGGTCTTACTGTGGGAGCGGCGGTTCCTATTGACTTAACTGGAACAAGTCCAAAAACAATTGTTGACGCTTACATTCACGGAGCAAGATATGGTGCGGCTTACACAATCTTAGACATAGGAACAGTTAAAGCGGGTGCTGTAACAAATCCAGTTTCTACTGAAACAGCAACACTTTGGGGAAGCAATTCTGGAGCAGCGGTAATACTTGATGTTGTTGCTTCGTTTGACTTTACATTAGTTGAAAATCTTTTAGTTTCTGTGGGAACTGTAATTCCAACATATTCTTTTGTTCAGCCAAACAAAAAAGCGTCTACTGACGTAAGAGCGTACGGAAAATATGATATTGACGCTTTTACAATTCACGCTCTTGCAGGAACAAGAATCGGAACTTATGACGACAACGCAAACAACACAAGAAGCGAAGGTGCGTTTGGATTTAGAGTTGGTGCTGGTGTTGACTACGCATTTGAAAACAACGTTGGACTTTTTGCTGATGTTCAGTACGCAAACGGAATCTGGATGGCAAACGACTCAAGTGCAAACAAAGATGCTTTCACATTCGGTCTTGGAGTTACAAAAGGATTCTCTAACGGACTTATTGGAATTGCATTTGAAGCGACCACAAACGGCGGAAATACTGGCTATTCTCGTTATACACAAGAAAGACCAGGAACTTTTGCTTGGGAAGTTCCTATAAGATTTGAATATTCTTTCTAATTTAAAAAATTGATTGTTCAAATCACGGTGCACGATGGTTGAGCGACGTCGAAACCACAAATTTAACTAGAATTTGTTAAATTTGTGCTTATTTCGAAAATCTGATTGTGAAAGTTCAGTCAGTTTTTAAATGAGGCTTAGTGCCTCTTGTGTAATTTTGTCTTCGGCTGTCCATGTTTTTTGGGCAGCCGTTTTTTCAAAAAATTTATGTCATTTTGAGCCGTAGGCTAAGAATCAACTAACGCTTAGCACAGCGATGTTTGAGTGTAGCCAACGCTTGAGTCGACAATTTAAGAGAAATCAGATGAATAAAAAAAAATTGTCACTTTGCATTTTAAGTTTTGCTTTTGCATTTTTAAGCGTAAGTTTTATTTCCTGCAAAACATCTCAAGTTCAAAACGATTTTTATAGCGAAACTTCCGCAAGCGAAACTTCACGCGACGAAACTTCAATCAGCGAAACTTCACGCGACGAAACTTCAGTCAGCGAAAGTTCAGCAAACGAAGATTCAGTCACAATTCTTAAACGAAGCGAAACAAAACCTAAAACGCAAAAAAGCGATCCTTATAGCGACGAAAAAATCCGCGGTTCAAAAAATTTTGTTCAGCAACTTTTAAACACAGAAAAATACAAAAAAATTGAAAACTCAAGTCTTTTTACAAAATCGTTTATTGGCAAAATGACTCAAAAACAAATTTCTCTAATCCACAAGCCACAAACTGATTTAGCGGGATTTCTCGTGCGTTACGACACTTCTCTTTACACATTTTATATGGCGGAAGATGACCGAAAAATTTTTGTAGACGCAGTGGACAAATACCTTGCTGATTTTGAAAATGAATCTCTTGAGAAAAAACGCGGACGAAAAACTGAATCTTTTTACGCAAACGCTTTGTGTTTTCAAGAATTCGGAATTGTTGAAGCGATGATGAATAATTATTCTAAACCTAAAGTTGCGTTAGGCTATAGTTTTTCAGACGGATTTCCATATTTTACGCTGACTGTAAAACCTTCAAAAAATTTAAATCCAAATATTAACTCAAACGAAGTTCAGCAAAATATTGAACAAAAATATTATTTTAACGTTGAACAAGCAAAAATTCTCCAAGATTTTATGAGAAAAGAAAACGTAAATTCTTTATTGTAAAAGTCGGGAAACTTAGCCCGCCGTGAAGTGCCGCCATAGACGTTCTTGCGACAGCAAGAATGAAGCGATAAGCGGTATTCACAACGAAGTTTCAAGTGAGCACGTAAGGGCGGTTATGTTTAGGGCGAACGCTTAGCACTTTTGATTTCCTATCGATAACGAAAACTTTGCAAAATTTTCTGAAAAATTATTTCGACCTCGTGTCAATTAAAACTTTCTTGTAGAAGATGGCGACAAGGATGTCGCTGTAAATGCCATAAGACCTTGAGAATTTTCGCGAAGAGAAAATTCTCGTAATTGACAGGAGGTCAATTAAAATTTCCTTGACACATAAAAATTGAAGTGATATCTTTTTTCTATGAACAAAAAATTCAACGCATTTTATTACGCATTTTACTTTTTCTCATATTTTACGAGCGGAAGGCTTGCGAAGTTTGCAGTTGAATTGATTTTGTTTGCGTAAAATCAGTTTTATCTAAAAATTAACAGACCTTCCAAAAGTCAAACGGCTTATGGGAGGTCTTTTTTTTAGTTTCGGAGGTTTTTAAATGATTATTGTTCTTAAAAAAAATGCCGACAAAAAACAAGTTGACAATTTGGTTTCTAGCATTAAAGAAAAAGGCTTGGGCGTTCATATCGTAAATGGTGTTGAACAAACAGTTTTAGGTCTTCTTGGCGATACTTCAAAACTTGACACAGAAGATTTTATGGAAAATGAAATCGTTGAACATTGCGAGCGAGTTTCTGCGCCTTACAAAATGGCAAGCCGTTCTTTCCATCCAGAAGACACAGTGATTGTTGTAGGTGCAAATCAAAGTGGCATTACGCCTTGCACAATCGGTGACAAAAAAACTGTAGTTTTAATCGCTGGACCTTGTTCGGTAGAAAACGAAGAGCAAATCTTAACAAGTGCTCGTGCCGTAAAAAAAGCTGGTGCTAGAATTTTGCGTGGCGGAGCTTACAAACCTCGAACTTCACCTTACAGTTTTCAAGGTCTTGGAAAAGAAGGAATTAAACTTCTCGAAGAAGCAAAACGCGAAACTGGACTTCCAATCTGCACAGAACTTATGAGTGCTTCTGAATTAGAATTTTTTGATAATGTTGATATGATTCAAGTTGGTGCCAGAAATTTCCAAAATTTTGATTTACTTAAAGAACTTGGAAAATGCAAAAAGCCAGTTTTATTAAAGCGCGGACTTTCTGGAACAATTCAAGAACTTTTGATGAGTGCAGAATATATTATGGCGAGCGGAAATGAAAACGTAATTCTTTGCGAGCGAGGAATTCGAACTTTTGATAATTACACAAGAAATTGTCTTGATTTAAGTGCAGTTCCATATCTTCACAAAGTAACTCATTTGCCAGTTGTTATTGATCCAAGTCACGCTTGCGGAATTCGCTGGATGGTTCCGATTCTTTCACAAGGAGCAGTTGCTGTTGGAGCAGACGGTTTGGAAATTGAAGTTCACTGTAATCCAGAAAAAGCATTAAGCGATGCAAGTCAACAACTTACGCCAACTCAATTTGATGAACTTGCAAAAAAACTTGACAAATACGCCGCAGTTGAAGGAAAATCAATTTAAATTTTGAAGACGGTGGTTGAGCCTGTCGAAACCACTAAAATCACTTTTTAGAAAAAATCTGTCACCTTGAACTCTTGCTTGTCGGCAGACAAGTTGATTCAAGGTCTGTCAATGATAGAAAGTTGTCAAAGACAGATGCTGATAGTTCGATAGGCTTCACCAATCATAAATTCAGCATGACATAATTATTTTTTAAGTGTTCAAACATATAAGGAAAAAATGAAAAATTTAAAAGATTTAACTTACGGAATTGTTGGACTTGGAATTATGGGCGGATCTTTTGCAAAATCTATTCGCGAAAGAATTTTAAGTCAAAGTAATTCAACTGGAAAAATTTACGCTTGCAACAGAAGCACGGCTTGCTTAAATCAAGCACTTAGCGAAGGCGTTGTAAATAAAGTTTTTACATCACTAGAAGTTTCAAAAATGCTTCCCGAATGTGATTTTGTGTTTATTTGCCTTTATCCTCACGCAACTTTAGATTTTCTAAAAGAACACAAAAATGAATTTAAAAGCAATTCAATCGTAACTGACATCAGTGGCGTAAAAGGAATTTTTGAAAAAGAACTTCCAAATATTTTAAGATCCGACGTTGATTTTATAATCGGACATCCAATGGCTGGCGGAGAGCGAGAAGGTTATGCTTCTTCGAGTGCAAAATTTTTTATAAATCACAATTACATTTTGATTCCGCAAAAATTCAACAAAGAAGAAAATTTAAATTTAATGAAAGATTTAATTTCTGAAATGGGATTCACGCGGATTACTCAAACAACTTGCGACATTCATGATTACAAAATTGGATTTACGTCTCAACTTTGCCACGTAATTGCTTGTGCTTTGGTGGAAAGTGCAAAAGATGAACAAATAACAGCGTTTGGTGGCGGAAGTTTTGAAGATTTAACGCGGATTGCAATGATAAATGCTTCACTTTGGACGGAACTTTTTATTTCAAATAAAGACAAACTTGTTTCTCACATAGAAAATTTTGAAAAAATGATGGAAAAATTTAAAGTTGCAATTCAAACAGAAGATTCAAAAACCTTAAATGAACTTTTAACCGACACGCGAGAAAAACGAATTCGAATGGGAACTGTTCAACTTCCGCTTCAAAAATCTGAATCTGTAAAATAAAAAATTGAATTTTATTACGTTCCTTAATATAATAAGTTGTTTGTAAAATGATTAAAATTTATGTCTTGAGTTTTTTAATCTATAAAAATGCACGGAAGCGAGGTTTAACCGACCTAAAGGTCGCTACTTTGAAAAACAATCTGCACAAATGAGAGAAACGAACGCGGAAG
Organism: uncultured Treponema sp.; assembly: GCA_964563305.1. GTDB lineage: Bacteria > Spirochaetota > Spirochaetia > Treponematales > Treponemataceae > Treponema_D. Next base: position 5 of record CAZLXK010000180.1, on the reverse strand, counting down.
CCGTT
>CAZLXK010000179.1:0-5522 GCA_964563305.1 uncultured Treponema sp. | reverse complement strand
GCAGAAAACTGTGTATTCGACATTCGGCGGAGTGAAGTCAAGGAGGTTGTCCACGAGCGACTCGAATCCGCCGTAGCACGCAGGAACACCGACAGTTCCGATGACGGCAACTCGAAGTTTGTCTTCCGAGGATTTCGCAGATTTGTGTTCGCGATGGTTGAGTCTGTCGCCCGCTTGTGCACGGAGCGTAGCGTAGTAACCACCTTTTTTTTCAAACGATTTATTTTTAAGCATATATTTTCTCCTAAGAACAAAAATTTACTTAGTCAAATAACATTTTTATTTTTAAGGAGAATAAAGCTTTTAATTATGAAGGTTCTATTTTATGCAACTTAAGAATTCGGTTGGCTCATAAACTGGAATATCTGAAAGTGCAAAGTCTTTTGTGTTTCTTGTTATAATGCATTTTAGAGAATTTCTTTTTGCAACACAAAACTGAACGCAATCTTCAAAATCAGTCCAATTCAATCTTGTAGCATTTTGAATTACTTTATAATCGGTTTTAGCAACGAAAAATATTGAAAGAAGCTCTTTTACATATTGCAAAGCAATTTGCTTATCATGAAATTGTTTGTGCAACATATAATAAATATCTGTAACTGATGAGGACGAAATGAATGCTTTTATTTTCTTTAATTCTGCAAGATGAAAAAATCTGCAATGCAGGTTTATAAAATTTTTCTCTTTTTAGAATTACATCAAAAATTACATTTGTATCAATAAGCACTTTCATATTCGTTTAGTCGTTCATTTCGAATCGATTTTTCAGTTTGACCATTATCAGCTACAATTCCAATCAAAGAATCAGATACAAAAGAATCTTTTTTTATTCCTTTTGCGAGCTTGATTTTTTTTGAAGCAGAAACAGTTTGTTTTCTTAAAATATCAAGCACAGAAAGTTTTTGCGACAAAGAAAAACCATTGAATTCTGAAACATATTTTTCCATTGCAGTATCGCTCTTAATTGCCTCCGCTCAATTAAAATATAACCTAGTCAAAATTATGCGTCAAGCAAAATGTCTTCTTAAAAATAAAAATGTCAAAGAACGTAGCAGTGATTAAACAATGTAAAAATCACCGCAGTTTTATTTTTAAAGTTTGAAAATAAAATTATTTACAAACCCTCATTTATATGGTGGTGGTTGAGCCTGCCGAAACCACCATTTTTTGTAGATGCTGAAACATGCGACGCTAGCAAGCGTTGTGTCGCTCCGTAGAGTTCAGCATGACAATTATTTTTAAGCATATAGAAACTCCTTATTTTTATTGACAAATACATTACATTCACATATATTGAATTTACAAACACATAACGGAGGCGCATTATGGCAAGCACATTGGTACAAATCAGAGTTGACGAAGATTTGAAGAACGAGGCGAGCGACATTTTTGAACGACTGGGACTTGATTTGCCGACAGCAATCAGAGTTTTCTTGAAGAAGTCCGTGGAAGAAAGCGGAATTCCGTTCAGTATGAAGGTTGATAAAGAAAAGAAAAACCTTAAAAACGCAAAAAAAATTCTTAAGAAGGCGAACAAAGAAACAAAGAAAAATAAAATTCAAGATATGAGCCTTGACGAGATTAATAGCGAAATTAAAGCATACAGACAAGAAAAACGCGCTGCCCTTACTGTTGCGGAGGGCAAATGAAACATCAAAGATTTTCCAATAAAACCATTTGTTGTGCAACCAGAAGAAATGATGCAGATTATTGAGGAAAGAAGAGGAAAATAGATTTTTCTGAGAGAATTGCTGTGTCATTTCAAATTTTCTCCTTCACTAACTTTCTTAATCACATTTTTAATTCCAGACAAAAACTTGTCTTTGCTGAAATCTTTTGCGCGATTTTTTGCATTCAAAGCAAACGTTTTGTAAACATTAAAGCTGCTTGTTATTTTTCGTATGCAATCTGAAATTTCTGTAAGATTATATGGATCAACTAAAAATCCATTTTTTTCATTTTCTACAATTTCTTTTGGACCGCCATAATTTGGAGCGACAGCAGGAACAAGTGCATCGAAAGATTCTAGGACTGTAAGTCCGAATGTTTCGATGAACTTGTCGTACAACGACAAGTTCATCGTCACCACCGCGTCGCGGTAAAATTTTTCGAGCGATTTTTGCTTTCCTATGAGCGTAAGATTTTTTGGCAGTTCAGTCTTTTCAAAAAACTTTTTCATTTCTTCTAAATCCGTGCTGCACAAAAGCACAAACTTAAAATCTGGATTTTGCCACGCAAGTTCCGCAAACTGAAAAACCCCTTTGTATTCTTTGAGCGAAGTCGGCATAAAAACCATTTTTTGGGCAAGTTTTTGCCTTAAATATTCATCTAGATTTTCTGGAAGCGGAGAAATTTGAATCGGATTGTAGATCACGGTTGAATTTTCAAAATCAATATTTTTTTTTACATATTGAGAAACACATATTGCAACAACTGCACATTTTCTCATCACTTTTAAATAAAGTTTTTTTACAAATCCCGGATTTATGTAGACTTCGTGAACGTGATAAATGATTTTCTTTTTCCGAAGTTTTGCCGCAAGAGCCACTCCAAAAGGAACAACCGTGTTCATATAAAGAACGTCAAAATCTCTAAAAAACGTGAAGAAAAAAATTCTTGCCTGCGACAAAACGAACTGAAAAACGCGCAAGAATTTGTTTTCATGCCAGCGGTAAAAGTTGTCGTGATATTCCACATTCGGAATGTTGTTCAAAACGCCGTCGGTTTTTGAAGTGAGAAGAGAAATTTTTAAGCCACTGTCTTTTGTAAGCTCACGCAAAAGAACAGAAAGAACTTTCGGCGAGCCAGTGAAATTGTTCAGCAAATGAGCGAATAAGATTTTCATACTCGAGTTTTAATAATCCTTGCAGGAACACCTGCGATAACTGAATTTTCTGGAAAAGATTTTGTTACAACTGAACCTGCACCGATAACACTGCCCCCCCCCACTTCAACGCTGTCCAAAATCGTAACTTTCGCTCCAACCCAGACATTATCTCCAATCTTAATTCCTTTGTGATTTACACCTTGCAATCGAATTGGAGTTTCTAAATCTGCGTAGTTATGATTTTCTGAATGCATTGAAACAAAATTACCGACAATCACATCATTTCCAAGTTCGATTCCGCCTGCACAGCCATAAAAACAGTCAGTTCCAAGCCCACAATTGTTTCCGCATTTAAAACCTTTACCTAAAAAAGCAAAGCTTCCTGTACATTCAATTCTTGTGTTGATTCCGACAGAACAATTTTCGCCAAAAGAAATTCCGTTTTCAGACAAAGCATCAAGATGAACATTTTCTGCAAGCCGAAGATTCTTGCCAAAATGAATTTGCTTTTTATCTTTTAGCACAACATTTTTTGAAATAAAAATTTTATTATGAGTTCTAAAAATTCCTCGCAGCAATGAAAATGCTTTTTCAAAACAAAATGAAAGCAAAACGGAAAGCGGAATTCGCTCATCAATTTTGCAAAAATAGAGTTTATTTATTAATTTTATTAAGAAGTTTTTCATATTTTCCTCGTAAGTTTCAAATACAACTTATACATACAGACAATTAAAGTTTTTAAGACGTTCCCTTTATTCAGAACAAAAATAAACTCAAGGTAAACTCTCATCCGTTTTTTCTTTTCTTCCGAAGTCAAATGCGATTCCGACAAATCGTGTCCGAATTTTTCATCAAGAACATAAAATCTGCTGTCAATTTTTCTGACATCAGAAAAGAAACAAGTATCGATTCCATAAAGTGAAAGCTGCTCATTAAAGCGAATTTTGTTAGATTTCAAGAAAGTGATTTTGGCACAAGTTCCGCTCATAATCGCCGTGTAAAGTTTATCTTTGTGAATTCCAACAGAAAGATTTTTATAATGCGAACCTTTGAAAATCCAGAATCTTCCAGGCGAATAAAGTTTGCTTTCTGAGTAAATCTGTGGAAGGAAAATGTTTATGTTTGGATTTTCTGAGATTGTCTTTTCAAGATATGAGTCAAAATCGCTTCTTCTGATTTTTGAGTCCTGGTCGAAAATCAGCAGGAAATCAAAATCTAAATATTTTTCAAGGCAAATATTGTAGATTTTTGACAGTGCGATATTTTTAGGAGTGTGAACATATTCGATATTTTCTGTATGTAGAAAATTCTTAAGTTGTTGAATTGTTGCTTCGCTTTCTGGTGAATTGTCCCAGACAACAAAAAAATTGTTTTTGTTGTTGCCGAAGTTCAAATTGGAAAAAGAAAGCAACGTCTGAGAGTCTGAATATTTTGTTTTGTACAAAACTGTGAGATAAAGCTTTTTCATTTTGCAATTCTCCTTAGTTCGCAAAGTTTATAAACAATCACAAGTAAAGTAAGAAAACCTAAATGAATAACGTTTACAAAGCCTGACATAAGAAATAAAACTAAAATAAGTGCATCACAAATCAATCCGTAATTATCATTTTTGCTTCTAGGATTTTTCACGCATTTGTAAATAAAATGCAACAAATAAACAAAGCCAATAATTCCGAAATTCACTGGAATAACAAGAATTGCACAATCAAACATTATGATTCCGTTCGGAAAACACGCATAACCCATTCCATGTCCAAGCGGATTTTGCATAAAAAGCATTCCTGCATCGGTATATTGCTTGATTCTTCCTAATGCAGATAAATCTAAACCTGATGAAAATGTGACAAAAACTAAAATCAAACCTATGCTTAAAATTGATGCAATAAAAACGAATTTTCTATGTTTGTTAAAAAACAAAAGAAGAAAAATAGCAACAAACAATGCAAAAAGATTTGTTCTACAACCAGAAAGTAAAATTGAATAGCCAACAAGGATAAAAAACAAAATTCGTAAAAGAAAAAATTGTTTTTTTCGTAATATGAAAAACAAATATGCAAAAATTAAAGTCAAATAATTTGAAAAAATAACGGCACTATCCAAAAATCCAAAAACACGAAGATGCCCATGTCGTATGTAATTGTATGGTTGAAATTCCGCATTTGAAATGTACAAATTATCGAAATTGCCATCAAAAGAAAAAAAGGTATAAATTGAAAAAACGCAGTTCAAGAATACACAAGCAAACAAAAGTAAAAGCAAAAATGAAATGTTTTTCTTGTTTAAATGGAGATTATTCAAAGAATAAAATATGACAGCAACTATAATCGGAATCACAAGATTTGAAAACTGAGAAATAAATGCCGTAATTCCAACTTTTACAATTCCTATTATTGAAAAAATAAAAAGCAATAAAAAAAGAAAACTACACTTTTTCAATTTTCGTTTGCTAAATTCTCCAAAACAACAGAGAGAAATAAAAGATAAAAACCAAATTCCGTAAAAGATTTTTGAAACTGCACGCGTTACGGAAGACTGCAACGAAAGCCACGGAGCAAATGAAAAGAGAATTATTGAAATTGTGCAGAAAGTTTTGAAACTAAAGTTTATATAGTAATGATTGACCTTATATACCATTTGTTTTTTATCCATCGTATTTTTTTTTATTACTAAAATGTTATCAAAACTTCTGTATAAT
>CAZLXK010000178.1:0-5549 GCA_964563305.1 uncultured Treponema sp. | reverse complement strand
GCACCGAAGAGAAAAACGTAGTCGCGGAACTCGCAATGGAATTTCGAGCGAAAGCAGGTCGAAGTGAAAAAAATATGCTCCAAAAAATTAAGAAAATAACTTATTTTTTGCAAAAGTCCAGATTTCTGGAAGATTAAACTTAAACTTTGCTCCGTATTGTATTCCGCGTTCAAGCAAATTTATGTTTGAGTTTAAGGTTGGAACGTCGGTTAAAAAAATATTGTATGACAAAAACAAATCTAAAAAAACAAGATTAAAAAAGTTTTGTTTCCAGCCGATTTTTGGATAAATTAAAATTGTTGTATCTTTTGAATTTTCTAGAGAATTTGATAAATACATAAAAAAATCAGTTTCGTTGCCAAGTCCAAAATACAATTTGTCAAGTCCATTTCCAAACGGATAAAATAAAACTTCCGCTCCAATTCCAACTGTTGTGATGTTAAAATCTAAATCTTGAGGAAACATTGTTACGTGCGAAAATCTGCCTTTTAGCGAAAAAAAGTGAAATAAACTTTGTTCGAATGAAAGTCCGATTCCCCAACCGTTATTTTTTAGTGCGGTTCTGAGATATGCAAGTTCAAATGAAAAAATGTTCTTGCCCACAAAGGATTCTTGGGATTTTGAGGTTTCGTTATGAACTGACGGTTGGCTAAGTGAACTCGCAGTTTTGTCAGTGACTGGCGGTTCTTGCGTGCTAAGATTGGCGGTTTCGTTTGAGCTTTCATCTTGCGTAAGAAAACTGTCGGTTTCGGCGGAAACTGGCGGTTCTTCTGTGCTAACGGTGGCGGTTTGGTTATGAACTGGCGTTTTGCTAAGTGAACTCGCAGTTTTGTCATCGGAGATTTGCTCTTGTGCACTAAGGGGCAAATTTTCTGCGTAAAAATTTTGTGTTAAACATAAAAATGCAAATATTAATAGAAGAAAAAATCTTTTTTTTGACATAAAAAATGCCTTTTCTTAATAGACTGACGGTTTCTTGAAAAAAAAACTTAGCCCCGATCATAAGGGCGCGACGTAAGGAGCGTTCTTGCGAAGCAAGAATGGAGCGATGCGTAACCCTGACGAGCGGGTCGTAAGCAGAAAAACATGCTCCATAAAAAATTACAAAATCAAAAATTATTTATATTTGTAAAATCCTTCGCCGCTAGAAACGCCAAGTTTGCCTTCATCAATATATTTTTTTAAAACTTTTGCGATTTCCTTAAAATTGTAAGGTGCAAGAAATGACGGAACTTTTACGTACATCAAAACAATATTATACGCGGTTTTTAATCCTACAACATCAATAATCTTAAACGGACCTTTTGGTGCTCCAGTTCCAAGAGTCCACGCTTTGTCTATACTTTCTGGATCTGAAACCCCGTTTGCAAACAAGTCCAACGCTGAAAACAAAAATGGAATCAACATTGAATTTAAAAGATAACCGGCTTTTTCTTTGCGCACTGGAAGTGGAACCATTCTGATTTCTTTTGCAAAGTTCAAAACTGCATCAAAATATTCTGACTTTGTTTTGCTTTGAGCCATAACTTCGGCTGTATTATTGAAGTAAATTTCATTTGCAAAGTGAAGTGCTAAAAATTTCTCTGAGCAACCTGTAAATTTTGCCAATTTTGAAGGAAGCAAAGTTGATGAATTTGTTACAAGAATTGTTTTTTCTTGAATAAGAGGAGAGAGTTTTTGATAAAATGCTTCTTTTTGCTTTAAATCTTCGCTCATTGATTCAATTATTAAATCTGCATTTTGAACAGCTTTTTGTAAATCAAGTTCGATTTTTAGAGAAGAATATGCATCTTCGACTTTTTTAAGACATTCATCTTTATTGAAAGTTTCTAAATCTGCAATTCCGCGTGCCCAAACTGAAAATGATTTTCCTTCTTCAGTTGCCATTTTATTTATGCGTTCAATATACGCTTTTTTTACTGTTTCGAGCTTTGGCTTGGTTCTTCCAATAGAACTTTCGCTTCTAAGCCAAATTGTAACGTCGAATCCACAATATGCTGTTTGAAATGCAATTTGACTTCCTAAAACTCCGCCACCTGCAACTACGATTTTTTTCATTTTAATTAACCTCCAAGTTTGATTTTTGGTTTTATGACTTTAACTTTAAAGTTAGTTTAGCAAAACTCAAGCAAAATGTCGCTTAAAAAATGTTTTATTTTGCTGATTTTTGTTGACATCGTGTTAATTACGAAAACTGACGGTTCTTTTGCAATAAAGCGATGGAATTTCTTGACGGGGGGGGCAAAAAAATGCTAGGATAAAACAGTTATTTTTATTTTTGAGGAGAGAAGAAATTTATGAAAAAATCAATTTTAGGTTTTGTTGCGACAATTTTTGCGATTTCTTGTTTATTTTTTACAAGTTGCGGACGACAAGAAGTTTCAATTGAAATTGTTAATAAAACTAATGTAGATTTAAACGTTGAATCAGTTGATATATATGAAGATACTTGGGACGGTTATACAACTGAAATAGTTAATGATAGCGGTTGGTATCATTCGGTAAGTGCAAGTCACACAGATAATATTAAAGAAGGAACTACAATATCAAGTAACTCATCTGCAACAATAACAGTGGATTTTAATTCTACAGCAGACTATAACTTTATTAAGTTAAATTGTTCGTATCAAACAACTTCTGGAACAACTGCTTATCCTTATATAGGAATATTAAATGGAGATGAAGTTACTACTTACACTGATTATAAAACAACAGACGGCATGCTGTTTGCTTCTAGCTCTCCGATTTTAAATTTTGTAAAAACTGATGATGATAATTATGTTCTTTGTTTAGTAAAATAAAACCACATTTTATTTTTTTAGGTTCAATTTCTTTTTTTTAGAAGTTAAACCTTTTTTTTTTGACATCGTGTTAATTACGAAAACTTACGGTTTTGTCAGCAAACTGGCATAATTCGCTGTTTTAGCAACGCTGCTTTAAGTAACAGGGGCGGGCTGCCGTTTGGTCACAGTTGACTTAGCCCGCCGTGTAGCACCTTTAGTTCCGTAGCGTTAGCGTAGGAATGAGCGGATAGCGTATTCACAACGAAGTTTCAAGTGAGTGCGAAAGGGCGGTTTTGTTTAAGACGAACAGTTTGCTTTGAAACATAAGTGATGAACTGAAGAACACGCTTCAAAAGAAAATCCAAAAAAAATAAATTGAAAAAAATTTTGCTTGAGTGTAAATTTATAAACTATGAGCAAGATTGCAATTTTTTTTGATGCAGAAAATATTTCGGCGGAAAAAGTTCCGGAAGTAATTTCATTTTTGTCGAGCAAAGGCGACATTTTATTTCAGAGAGCCTACGCTGATTGGTCAATTCCAAACACAAAATCTTGGAAAGATCAAATTACCAAAACGCCAATCACCGCAATTCAGCAATTTCATCACAATCAAGAGCAAGCAGTTGACAAAGCCATAATGATGGACGCAATAAGTTTGGCAGTTGAGCACGAAGATATTGATATTTTTTCAATCGTCGCTTCTGACAACGGATATTATTCTTTGAGTTTGAGGCTGCGAGAATTAGGCAAAAAAGTTATTGGAATTGGAAATAAAGAAAAATGTTCTTCGATTTGGGTAAATTCTTGTAGCGAATTTGCTTATCTTGAAGAGCTTGAAGAAAACGACACAAATATTTTGTTAGATAAAAATTCTGAAAATTCAGAAAAGTCCGAAAAATCAGAATTAGCCGATTTTGCCTTAGAAAATTTTTTGGAAAAAGCATTTTCATCAACTCCGTTTTACAAAGACACAAATACAGTTTTGCTTTCTCAAATGTGGGAATCAATTTTGCGGATGAAACCTGATTTTAACGTTAAAGAATATGGAAAGAAAACTGCAGTGGAATTTATAAGTTCCTTTGATAAATTTAAACTTTCTGATGATGGAAAAAATCAGCGCACTTTTTTTGTTGAAATGATTGAAAATAAAAAGTCAGAAAATAAAAATTTGGAACGAAAAACTGGAATTATTACTAAAAAAATTGGTCGCTACAGAATAATTAAAGCTGATGATAATTCTGGTGATTATTTCTTTTACATGAACGAAATTAATAAAGATTTTAAGAGCGAAAAAGTTGAAGAAGGCACAAAAGTTGATTTTTTAGTTGCAAAAAAGCCTAACCTAAACGCCGACAATCTTCGCGATAAAAATGGTCGTGCTAAGGATTTGAAAGTTATTTGATTTTTTTTGGAGCATATATTTTTGTGCATCGATTATGTCGCATAGCAAACAGTTCGCCTTAAAATAAACCGCCCTTACGCACTCACTTGAAACTTCGTTGTGAATACGCTTTCGCTTCATTCTCTGCAAAATGCTGTCATTCCCGAACTCGTTTCGGAATCTGTCAATAAAAAAGTTAAAGTTTTTACTTGCAAAAGCAAGTTTCAACTTTGCAGAGAACTGCTACGCAGGTGCTACACGGCGGGCTAGGCTTTCTTGCAACAGAACCGTCAGTTTTCTAACTCAACTGACGCTTTACTTAGAAAACTTGCGATTTACTTTTCAAATTCAAACACTTAACGATTTATAATCGGCTTTCCATAGTTGACCGCGTCCAGTTTCGCCATTTGATTTTGTTTTGTCGGCTCCACCTAAAAAATACTGATTTTTATAAAAATCAAAATAAACCGAATTCCATCCACAATTTGTATAATTAGGCGTAAAATTCCAAGAATCAAAATTTGTTGTTGTAAAAATTCCGCCGTCTGCATTTGCACTATTTAATGTCCCGCAAGCAAAAATAAAAAGTCCTTCGTTATAAAAACACGTTTGTATATTTGACGCATTTTTAGAATTATCTGACAATAATGGATATGTTTGTTTCCAGTTAGTTCCGTCCTCAGAAATCCATAAATATCCTTTAGTAGAACATAAAACTATTTTGTCTTGTGAACAAATTGCTTTTTCAAGCCTATGTGTTGCTATAAAAGCGGCACTTGTACTAAAATCTTGATTTTCATCATCCCATTGGTAGATATGAAGAAAATTATATCCATCTTGTGTTTTATATGTATACAATTTATCTTTAAAAGAAATAATTGTGTTTCCTACCGAATAATCGTTATAAGTTTTTAAGGTAGCCGTGTCAAAATCATAAGTAAGAAAAGTATTTGATGCTCCAGTTCCAATAAATAAAATATTGTTGTGAAACGCTGCCGATTGAGCCAAAATATTTGCTCCAAGTGATACAACGGATTCAAATTGATTGTTAGTTGTATTGAACTTAAATAAGGTTTGAACTGCATTTTTCCCCGTAATTACATATAAAGTATTGTTTTTATAGGCAAAAATAAAAAGATTTGTGTTCGCATAAAGATTTGAAATATTTTCTGCTGAACTAGAATCATACACTTGCGAAAAATCCGCTCCATCAACAGACATATAAATATCACCATTAAATAAACCAACAAAAGAATATGTTTTATTTCCTAAAGTTCCGCCCCAAGTTGTATTAATTCCAGTATTGAATGATTTATAAAATTCCCACTCGCTCGCTGGATTACTTTTTACATCATCAGTTGCTTGTAAACATCCGCTTAAATTGA
>CAZLXK010000177.1:0-5587 GCA_964563305.1 uncultured Treponema sp. | reverse complement strand
TGAATAGATTTTATTTTCTTAGTAAAGGCTGTCTATTACGAGAATTTTCTCTTTGCGAAAATTCTCAAAATAATTGCAGTTTTATTCCGACATCCTTGTCGGCTTTTTTTCTGAATAGATTTTATTTTCTTAGTAAAGGCTGTCTATTACGAGAATTTTCTCTTTGAAAAAATTCTCAAAGTCTTCTGGCATTTATGCCGACGTCCTTGTCGCCATCTTCTATTCCAACATAAAATTTAGTTCTTAAATAATAGAATTTTTCTTAGAATCGTGCATATCAATTATTCTTTTACTCATTACCACAGCGATTCTGTTTACAGCATAAGAAATATATTCTTCGTCCTGAATTTTTTGCTGAAGCTCTTTTAGTTTAGGCGGAAGAGTTTCATTTACAATTTTATTTTCCACACTTGCTTGCATTTTTTACTCCAAAAAAGCATTTTGAATGTGATAAACTGGATCCAGAACCGGAATATCAACTGCAAGAACATCAAATCTAATGTACTTGTTATTATATTCTCGATGATTTTTTAGGTAAATTTTAGAAGTTTTAATAATCTTTTTTTGTTTTTTTAAATTTAATTCGTGAGCTAAGGTTTCAAGCGTTCCATTTGGCAAAGTTTTTACTTCACAAAAAACAAGAAAATCATCTTTTGCAGCAATAATATCAATTTCGCCATCGCGAACTCTAAAATTTCTCTCTAAGATTTTGTAATTTTGACTTATCAAATAATTGCAGGCTTTTTCTTCGCCAGATAAGCCTTTTTGATGTGTAGAAATTTTGTCATTTTCATCGATTTTATTATCATTTTTTAAATAAGAATTCATTTTTTACATTTTTTACAATTCTTCAAAATCTTCCAATTCAGCAACATCAGAATCATTAAAAGAATTTGAAGAATCAGTTTTGCTTTGTAAAATTTGATTTTCTTGCGAACTTTGATTTGCAATTTGATTTGTTTGGTTTGAGTTATTTATTTCATGTCCAACAGTTAGCAAAAAAGGAATTTTCCATCGCTTTAATGCCGCCACGTGATACGCTTTTGCTGGACGATTTTTTGCAAGAAACATATTTTGTCCGTCATCAAAATAAACTGGTTCGCTAAAAACTACGCCAACTTTTATTCGTGAACAATCAATTTTTTGATTCATCAATTTCTCCCAGACATTTCATTATTTTCCAAATTCATTATCATCGCAAAAATTTGTGCAACGGCTTGCCAAGTATTTTCTGGAATACATTCACCAATTTCTTCAACTGAAAGGACATTTTCAAGAAGTTCATCTTTTACAACAGGAATTTTGTTTTCTTCGGCAATTTCAATCATTTTTTGAGCCAAGTGAGATTTTGCTTTTGCAACAATAATTGGAGCGTCTGCATTTTTAGGATATTTTAGGGCGACAGCACTTAGTTTTGGCTTAGAATTCATATCAATTTATATCAACTTATCAAGAACAAGTGGAATTTCAGAATCAGAAAAAAATCCTTCAATTAAAGTCAAGGGGGAATAGGTTACAGTCACAGAATCATCTAAATTCATGCCGGAACTAAACAATTCTCCTAAGCGCCTTTCCTCGAATGAAATTTGTGAGGTCAAAAGCGTTGGTAATGTACAGAACCGCACTTCCTTTACCTTGCTTGAATTTAAATATAGCACAAAAAAATAATTTGTCCACTTTTTTGACGAATTTTTTATTTCGCAATTTACGCTGATTTTTTCTACAGTTTTAAGTGATTTGTTTAAAAGTAATCTTATAAATCCGCTTGATTTTTCTGATTTTCCATTTTTTTTAGTAAAATTCCATTTGTAAGGAAGCAAAATCCAATGTTTGTTTGATTTTTCGGAAGTTTGATTAAAAAAACTTAAAAGTCCAGGAGAATTTTTTGGAACTTCGCCGTAAAGATTTTTTAATAAATTTTCTAAATTTTGATTTTGATGATTTTGATGATTTTGAAGCGGCTTTTTTTGATTTTCAGTGTTTTTAATTTTAAGATTTAGATTTTCTGATTTTTGAGAAGGAAGTTCTGCTTGTCGCGAAGAATTTCCTTGTTGACTGAAATTTTGTTGTTCGCTCGAAGAATTTTTTGATTGTTGCGAGAAATTTTCTTCTTGAGTAAAACTTTGCTGTTTGCTAGAAGAATTCTTATTTTCATCATCTTGATTTTTTGAATTTCCAGAATCAGAATCTGAATTAAGCTCAGAATCATCTTTTGAATTTTTTAAATTTTCAAAATCATTTGTAGACGCAAAAAGCGAATCTAAAACTTTTTTTACAATTTGAACGTTTGCATTAATTCCTTTTTCAAAAAGTGAAATTGCAATTTCTGCGGCTTTTTTTTCATTTCCGGGAAAATTCAATGCGATAAGTCTTGCTTTTTTCATCAAATTTTTGTCCAACGAAAAATTGCCTTGTTGCAAAAACTGCATAATTTTTATTGTAATCGAATCTGGCACAAGTCCAAAGTCTAACAAGATTTTTGATAAATCAGCATTTTGTGAAATTTTATTTGCGGAATTTAAATTTTCAATTTCTTCAATTTGATTTATCGATTTTTGTGGCGATAAAAAAACTTTATTTTCTTGAACAGACAATTTTGCAATAAATTTTTGCCCACTTTCAAGCGGAACTTTACTTTTTACATAAAAACGGCTTCCCGCAAACGAAACTAAATAAGTGTCATTTCCGTTGTTTTTTAAAACATTTACCGCAACTGAACTTCCGTCTTTTAAAGAAACTGCTTGAAATCCTTTTAAACCTTGAGTTTGTAATTTTATAGATTGAATATCATTCATTTTAATAAAAAAACCGTCATCTAAGTTTGAAATTTAATTCAATTTTAGACAACGGTTTTTCTTAAAATTTAACTAACTGATTTTAGATTATTTTTTTTCAGCGGCTTGAGCTTCGGCAATAACTTCTGCTTTGTGTTCTGCGTTAAGTTCTGCTTCCTTTGCATCAGCGGCTTTTGAAGCGGCTCTTGACGCAGCCAATTCAGCGTTTGCTTTTGAACCAAGAAGTTCTTTAATTTTTGCGTTCTTACCAACCTTGTCGCGAACATAGTAAATCTTTGAACGGCGAACTTTACCTGGTCGAACAACTTCAACTTTAATAACGCGTGGGCTGTTTACTGGGAAAACACGTTCCACTCCTACGCCATAACTTGTTTTTCTTACAGTGAATGTTTTGCGAACGCCTTTATTCTTTATGCAAAGAACAAGTCCTTCGTAAATCTGAACACGCTTTGTTTTTCCTTCAATAATTTCAAAGTGAACTTTTACTGTATCACCAACTTTAAATGTAAGAGCATTGTCTTTTTTTTGTTGCTCTTCAATGGTTTTAATAAGATCCATCTTATTTCTCCTCAAGTTTAGTGCTTTCAGTTCTATCTAAGAGTTTAGCATTTTTTACATTCCGATTTTGCTTTTCTCTCATTGATCTTAACTGTCTGCTTTTTTTACGGTCATTTTTGTAAGAAACTGCTTCCGTAAGTTCTTCGATCATTTTTTCTGCTTCTGTAGTAAGAGTACCTTCTATTCTAGCCTTTTGAATCAACTCTGGCCGATTTCTCAAGGTTTTTTCAAGGCTCTTTCTAAGACGCCACTTTCGGATTTCTTCGTGGTTTCCGCTAGTTAAAACTAAAGGAACTTCCATGCCTTTGTATACTGCTGGCTTAGTATACTGAGGATATTCCAAAAGTCCGCCAGAAAAACTTTCTTCTTCTAAAGATTCTTCTGTAATAACTCCTTTTACAAGTCTGTAAACGGAATCAACAATAACTGTTGCTGCAAGTTCTCCACTAGACATTACATAATCACCAATAGAGATTTCTTCATCAACATAAGAATCAATTATTCGCTGGTCAATACCTTCGTATCTTCCGCAAATAAAAACAAGTTCTTCTTTCTGACTAAATTCTTGCGCTTTTTTTTGAGTGAAAGGCTTGCCACTTGGAGTGACATAAATAACATGCTTAGTTTTTTTATAAGCCTCAACACTATCTAACGCTTTTCCAAGAGGTTCCGCCATTAAAAGTTGACCGGCACCTCCGCCATAAGTCGAGTCATCACAAGTGTGGTGTTTATCTAAGGCAAAATCCCTGATATTAACCAATTCGTAAGCAATAATTCCCTTTTGAACCGCCTTTGCCATGATCGAAGTTTCAAAAAAGGCTTGGGGGATTTCAGGAAATAAGGTCAGCACTGTAAATTTCATGGACTTACTCCAGAATCCAGAGGTGCATCAGTTGAATTTTTCGATTTTCAACATCAACTTCGCCAATAAATTGATTATTGAACGGAACAAAAACAGTTCTTGTAGAGCCATCTTTGTTAAACTTTACGTTGTCATTCAAAAAACTACAACTCTCGGACAGAGAAATCTCAACGAGATAACCAGATCCGCCTTCCATTACGTTTGTGACTGTTCCAACCACATCATCTGTTAAAGTTGGAAGATTTTTTTTCTTCTCGCCTTTGTAATAAACTGAGCAACCTTTTAAGTCCTCAATGTACCACTCACCCTTCTGCAACTGGTGTGCGTATTTTCGCGGAACCACGATTTCCCACTTATTGAATTTTGCAGCTTCTTCAGCGGAATTGATTCCTACTAATTTCATATACAGCGTTCCAACCGCTTTTTTAGTTTGTTCAACCTTAAAAGTTTTTTTTGTAGAACCATCTGTTAAAGTAACTTCTTCCATACGTGCAAAATGCTCATACTCGCCAGAAGTACTTTCTACTTTAAATTCGCCCGTTAAGCCATGAGAGCCACGAACAATACCAACTGTAAACTGCTCTGTCATTAGTCCAGAATTTCCAGGCTATAATGCTTACCATCTTTGTTTGATGTTGCACTTAAAACTGTACGCAGAGCTTTTGCAATCCGACCGTATTTGCCAATCACTTTGCCAATGTCATTTTGTGCAACGCTTAACTGTAAAACAGAACCACGTTCACCTTCAACTTCTGTTACAGAGACAGCTGTAGGATCATCGACCAATGATTTTGCAATATATTCAATCAGGTCTTTTTCCATTCTTTGCTCCTCTGTAAATTATTTGTTAATTTCTTTGCCGGTTACTGACAAACCTTTTGTGTTAAAAAGCTTTTTTACAATAGCCGATGGTTGTGCACCAACACTAAGCCAGTACTTTGCACGTTCAGCATCAAAAATAATTTGTTGCTCTTCCACAGCGATTGGATGATACTGACCAATTTCTTCAATAGTAACTCCATCACGTGGTTTGCGAGAATCTTGAACTACAATACGATAGTCTGGACGTTTTTTTGTACCAAACTTCTTAAGTCTGATTTTTACCACTTAATTTCCTCCGAAGATTAAAAAAATCTAAGATATAATTTTACACACTAAACAGTGTAAGCAAGTATAATAGAACAATGAGCCTTTTTAGTCAATTATAATAAGGCTTTTGAAACTAAAGTGGTTTTTGATTTTTTGAGCAGATTTTTAAACTTTTTTTAAATTTCTATTGACAGAGTTTTAAGAATTATATATATTATTACTCACAAATGGGGTGTTAGCGAAGCTGGTTATCGCGCTGGCCTGTCACGCCGGAGATCGCGGG
>CAZLXK010000176.1:0-5695 GCA_964563305.1 uncultured Treponema sp. | reverse complement strand
AAATCTAAATATTTTCTTGCATGAAAAAAATTTAATAAATTAGAACCAACTGAACTAAATACACTAATTCCTGCATATTTTAAATAATCATCTGTTTTATGTACAAAAATAAAAAGCATAAATAGACTAATAAACTGAAAAATAATTGAACGAAGTGTAATATAAGTATAATCTTCAAGGGCTGAATACAGATATTCAATGCCGAGAGTTGAAAATAAAATAGAAATACTGCAAATGCATAGTAGTCTTCTATACTCTGCGAAAAGTGGAACTCCAAAAAGTGCTATAGCAAATAGAATGTATGCGACAGATGTTGATATTAAATTTATAATAAATACTTCTTTTATAAATATTGACAGTTTTTCTTTGTCATCTCTTATTTTAGCGGCTTCCCTAATAGAATATGTACTAATACCAAGTCCTGCAATTAGTGAAAAATAACTTATTATTGAATTAGCAAAATTAACTTTACCAATATATATAGGTCCTAAAATTCTACTTGAATAAGGAAATGTAATTAATGGAAAAAAGAATCCCATTAAAGTTCTCAACATATTTAAAACAATATTTTTTTTTAGTGATTTTTGTTTCATTTCTTAAAACACATATTTCCTTGTTAAATTTCTATTCTTAAAAATCAATATTATTCAATTTCTTGTCGTAAATATTCTGTTAAAAACATCAAAAACTCCTCTAAAATGTATATTTCACTTCAAGCCCAAACTGGAAAGATTTGAGAGCTGAATATCTTACATAATTTTTATTCCAAATATAAATATATGCTAAATTTGCTTGCAAAGATAAATTGGGCAATACAAAATACTGTGAATTTGCACCAAAAACAAAATACGTTTCATAATTTGCATAATAATCTTCACCGATTGTATTCGTCGTTGCAGTTGTTGAAGCATCTGCATTAACCGCTTTATTGTAAATATAATTTATATCTGGACAATATCTGTGAAAATAAATTGAACTTGAACCTTTTGGATAGTAAAGTTTATATTCTAAATATTGACTGTTTCCCATTTGTCCTGAACCAGCACCTATTATTTGTCCATTTTGTGTGTAGCCTTGCGTGATTTTAGAATGATTGTAGAATCCTCCATATTGCCACTGCAACTGAAAGTCTTGAGACATTTCAAAATTGTTCCATTCAAAAATAATTTGACTCTGTAATTTTTTATGTGGAAGCGGAATATTTTGCTTTGCTCCTACAGAATAGATTCCTGTATGAAAAGGATTTGCTTTTTTGTCGGAAGAAAAATCATCAAAACCATATTCACCATAAACTTCAAATCCAACTTTTTCAAAGAACCAATGTGCATATAAAGCAACTTTCTGATCTTCGCCATCATCATCTTCTTGCCAATTATTAACATTATTTAACTGAAAAAGATAAGTCCAATAATACAAATTAGAAAGTTTAAATTTTGTAAGATAAATTCGATTAAATCCAACTGTGAGATTTGGAATAAATGGAGGAGCGTAAGTGAAATTTAATCCAACAAGTAGGTTGTGGTCATTAGAATCATTATCATCAAAATATTCTGACTCGCTTAAATAGCCAGCCCAAGTTCTCATTTCAAAATCACCAAGATACCAACCAAAATATGGCATGTAAAGCGAAGTCTTTCTAAAACCAAAATCAAGTTTTGGATAAGTTGCAGCATTATTGCTTCCAAGCATCGGATTTAGATACATTGGTCCAAGCCAAGCACTTTGAGTTCCAAAGCCCAGCGTGAATGTATGCCATGACCAGCGAATTTCAGAATCGCCCCAGTCGAATGTCCAGAACGCTTTATCTCCGAATCTCTGCGGTGCATCAATGCCAATATTTTTTGCATATCCCCAAAAATATCCGTATTCAGAATCATAAGAAGATGGCATTATCTCAAACTCCAGATTCTGACTAAACGTCACTTGCGGTTTTATCGTCAGTTCAAATCCATACGCTTCAAGTCTTGCTCCTGCACTTAAACTTGTGTTGTAGCCTTTTCCTTGCCAAAGTGCTCCGTCGTTTTGTCCGTAAGGAGCAGCGGTGTTGTAACTGTTGTACCAATCTGGTCCGTAAACTCGAAGTTTTATATTTTGATTTAAACCTTTTATAAACCAATTTTGACTTTGATTTTGCTTTTGCCAAAGTGTAAATGTTGTTCCAAGATTATTGTCTTTCCAAAGGTGCTCCGTTTCATCATCGAGTGTCCAAACTGAATCTGATAAAGTTCTGTAACCAAGAGTTGGGCGAGCAATAAAACCTTGAAGCGATAAAAAATCATAATATTCTTCTTCAGAACTTTTTAGGCTTTCTTGTGCAAAAATGCAATTCATACAAAAAATTGCAAAAGTAAAATAAAAAAATTTTTTAAAAGTCATTCTAAAACTATAACTTAATTTGTTTTTTTTGAACAGTATAAAATAGATAATTATAAACTTGACTTTGAAAATGTAAATTGATTTTCTAAAACTTGATTTCATAAAACACAAAATGCTTTGATGATTTTTGAGTAAATTGTTATACTTGAAAATAAGGAAAATTTTATGTCAGAAGAAAAATCAACAGAAAAATCAGAAAAAAATGAAAAATATCATAGACCAACTTGGGATGAATATTTTATGGAAGTTTGCCGAACTATTGCAAAACGAGCAACTTGTGATAGAGGACGTTCTGGTTGCGTAATAGCAAAAAATAATCAAATTCTTGCAACTGGATATGTTGGAAGCCCCGCAGGTTTGCCTCATTGTGATGATGTGGGGCACTTAATGCGAAAAATGATTCATTTAGATGGTTCAATTACGCAACATTGTGTTAGAACAGTTCACGCTGAACAAAATGCAATTTGTCAGGCTGCAAAAAATGGAGTTTCAATAGACGGAGCGAGTCTTTATTGCAAAATGACTCCTTGCCGAACTTGTGCAATGCTAATTATTAACTGTGGAATAAAAAGAGTTGTGTGCGAAAAACATTATCACGATGAAGAAGATTCTCTAAATATGTTTAAAGAAGCTGGAATTAAAATAGAACACATTGAAGATTCTGTGCAAACTTATGAAAATATGTAAAGACGGTGGCTGAGTACGGTCGAAACCACCGTAGTGAAACAGTTCTTTAGTAAATATTTTAAAGATTTTTTTCGAGCCAAGTTTTAAAGCTTTCATAATCTTTTTCCATTGGGATTGCGTGATCTGGAAGTTTTAAAACTTTTTCAAGTCTTTGAGGCATACTTGGTTCTCTGCCAATCGCTTTTTGAACAGTTGAACCAAATTTTGCAGGATGTGCAGTTTCCAAAATAATTCCAACCGCTTTTTTATTTACAACATCGTTTGCCCAAGAAGGAATATTTGCACTAAGACCAGGCTTTGTGTAGTCAGGCTTTAATGTTCCTTCAACAAGTTCTTTCATTTTTCCGCCACGAACATCATTCCAAGCTTTCCAAGCAACCGCTCCGTGTGGATCAATAATATAACCAGTTTTTTGATTACATTCTTTGATCCCGTCAAGAGTCATTTTATCATCTGCCCAATAAGAAGCAAACATAGAACGAACTTGCTCAAGCGAATACATTGCACAAATTCTTTCGTAATTGCTCGGAGCACCAACATCCATTGCATTACTAAGAGTTGCAACAGAAGGTCGAGTTTTATATTCGCCAGTAGAAATCCAATCAGGAACTGTATGATTTGAATTTGTTGCAGCAATAAATCCTTTTATAGGAGCACCCATTTCTTTTGCAATTAAACCGCTTGTAAGATTTCCAAAGTTTCCGCTTGGAACAGTAACAATAATCGACGCATCTTCAATTTTACTGTCAGTTGGAATACGATTACGAACAAGTAAGGCTGAATACATATAATAAAATGCTTGTGGCAAAAGTCGCGAAATATTTATTGAATTTGCTGAAGAAAGTCTAAATTTACTTCTAAGTTCAGAATCAACAAATGCAGTTTTTACAAGTTTTTGACAATCATCAAATGTTCCATTAACTTTTAATGCTCTAACATTTTCGTCAAAAGTGCTAAGTTGTTTTTCTTGAAGTGGAGAAATTTTTCCGTCTGGATAAAGAATTGTTACGTCGATTCCCGGAACTTTATAAAATGCACTTCCAACCGCAGAACCTGTGTCGCCAGAAGTTGCAACTAAAATATGAAGATTGTCTTTTTCACTCCGATTAAAGTAAGACATTACGCGAGCCATAAATCTAGCACCAAAATCCTTAAATGCACAAGTTGGACCATGAAAAAGTTCAAGAACGTAAGTAATTGGATCAATCGGAACAACTTGAGCGGTAAACGGATAAGCGTCTTGAATAATACTTTCAAGATCATTATCTGGAATTTCGCCTTGAACATAAGGTTTTGCCATTCTAAAAGCAATTTCTCTAAAAGAAGGTTCAGGAATTTTATTTAAGATGTTTGATTCTAGTTTTGGAAATTCAGTAGGAATATAAAGTCCGCCAGTTGCAGCGTTCATTCCATTCATAACAGCAGTTTTAAAATCAACTTTTACATTTTTATCTCTTGTATCTGTGTAAATCATAAAATTTAACCTTAATAAAAAATATTTTTAGGGAATCTCTAAAAACTGTCATTTCGTGCTTAACACAAGAAATTATCCTTAATTACATAAAAGGATTGTCGGATCAAGTTCGGCAATGACAGAGCAGTTTTTAAAATTTGCCTAAAAAAATATTATCAAAAAAAAATAGATTTTTCAATGCTGATGTCGACATTGTTTCAATGACGAGAATTTTTGCGTAGCAAAAATTCTCAAGGTCTTCTGGCGTTTACGGCTACATCTGTGTAGTCGTTTTCTGTTTTAGCGGAAATTTTTTTAGTAAAGTCTGTCTATGACCGTGTTCGAGACTTCGTTGCAAGTTCAATTTCAAATCTTGCTATTCATAAAAAAATTAAAAAGAATCAAAATAAAATTATAAGAAAAATGTGCAATCGTTCCGGGAATTATTGATTTTGTTTTTTTACAAGTTATTCTTAAAATAATTCCGCAAAAAAATGCATTTAAAACGCTTATAAAACCTAAATATCTGTGCGAAAACGCAAAAATCACTACGCAAAGTGCTTCAATCAAAAAAATAATTACGTTTCTGATTTTGTTTGATTTTAAAATTAAAGAATCAGCAAAAAAAATTAAACTTTGTGGCAAAAATTGTCTATAAATTTCTTCTTCAAAAAAAGCACTTGAAATAAAACTTAAAATTAAAAAAATCCATTGTAAAAAATTCTGCGGAATAATTTGCGAGTTTTGGCTAAAATCAGTTTTTAAAAAGAAAACATAAATCAGTTCAAAAATCGCATAAATTATCATCAAACAAGCAAGACAAATTGCATTCCATTTTAAGTTTAAAACTAAAGTTTCTAAATGATTTTGATTTTTTAAAGATTTAAAAAATTTTCGATACTGAAATTCTAGTAGAAAAGCAATTAAAAATTCTATTAAAATAATGTAAGAAAACGATTTTATGTTTGCTGATGAACTTGCATTTGTTGCTAAAAGTGGTGGCAAAACAATGAAGAAAATAATCAACAACATTTCAACTAGAAGAATTCGCTTTTTCATTATTATAAAAAATAATAATAGAATTAAGTTTTGGGGTCAAATGAAAATATGGGAAATATTTTTATTGTAATTGGAACTGTAATTTTTCTTGCTCTTGTGTTTTATTTATATTTTTTGTTT
>CAZLXK010000175.1:0-5723 GCA_964563305.1 uncultured Treponema sp. | reverse complement strand
TCGAAACCTTTAGATTGAGCAACGTCGAAACCACCAAATATAACGTTAAAGTCATTTCGAGTATCCGGTCGAAGATTTCTTACAAGAAACCATCACTTACCAAAGCGAATTCAAAATGTCGCGATAACTTATTTCAAGAAGTTCAAATTTCATTTATAATCGGCTTTATGACAGAAAACGAAAAAAATTTTCAAGAACAGCAAGTTCAATCACAAAATTTGCAGAACTTTTCGCAAGAAACCGTTGGAGAAAAAACCGCATTAGTTTCTATTGTTGGTCGCCCAAGTGCCGGAAAATCAACATTTTTAAACACAGCGAGCGGCGAAAAAATTAGCATTGTAAGTTCAGTTCCGCAAACTACGCGAAACGCAATCAGAGGAATTGTAAACACTTCGCTCGGGCAACTTGTTTTTGTAGACACGCCGGGACTTCATTTAAGCGAAAAAAAATTGAATCTTAAACTTACGCAAATCGCTTCTGAACAAATTAAAGACAGCGACGCAATTTTATACATAATCGATGCAACTCGAAATCACAACGAAGAAGAAAATTTAATTGCTCAAATGCTTAAAGAATTTACTTCAAAACTTGTAATTGCAATCAACAAAATTGAAGATTCAAGAGCAAATGTTCCTTCGGCAAGAAATTTTATAAACTCAACTTTCTCTGATTTTCCGCAAGAGAGAATTATTGAAATGAGTGCCAAAGCCGACCAAAATGTTAATGAAGTTTTAAAAGCACTTTATGATTTAGCTCCAGTTGCTCCTCATCTTTATCCAGAAGAATATTACACTGACCAAGAAGTAAGTTTTAGAATTTCAGAAATTATCCGCGGGCAAGCAATAAATCGTTTGGAGCAAGAAGTTCCGCACGCAATTTATGTAAAAATTGAAAATATGAAAATGCAAAATCCAAATCTTTTAAAAGTTATGGCTGTGATTTTTGTTGAACGCGAAAGTCAAAAAGGAATTGTGATTGGAAAAGGTGCTTCTATGATAAAAACTATTCGCGTTGAAAGCATAAAAGAATGTAGAAAAATTTTCCCTTATAAAGTTGACCTTGATTTGCAAGTTAAAGTTGACAAAAATTGGCGACAAAAAGATTACGTTTTAAATCGGATTTTAAATTAGATTTTGAAGTAACGCTGATTTTTTTTATGGACTTTCGCTGATTTTTTTTAAATTTTCGCTGATTTTTTTAACTTTGAAGACTTAGCCCGCCGTGTAGGTGCGCCGTTAGGCGTTGCGTAGTGGCGGTGGTTGAGGTTCTCGAAACCACCAGAGCGAAGCAATGGAGTGAAAACGGAACACCGCAAGGGCGGTTTTGTAAAAGAAGCGACAGTTTACACAAAAAAATTTCGCTATAACAGAAAAGCACGCTCCGAATCAAGAAAACAAAACGTATTGGAAGAGATATTTTTTTGTGCTACTATGATAAATTATGATTAAGATTTTAAATGCCGACGAACTAGAAAACGATTTTTTTAACGGACGAGATTTTGGCTCAAGTATTGAAACTGTCCGAGATGTTTTAAAACACGTTCAAAGTTCTGGAGATGCGGCTCTTCACGAATACACGCAAAAATTTGACGTTTGCAATCCTAATAATTTTGAAATTCCGCAAAGTGAATTAAAAAATGCTGCCGAAAAAATGCAAAAACAAAATCCTGAACTTTACAAATCACTTTGTCTTTCGCACGATTTGGCTTACAAATTTGCTCTTAAACAAAAAGAATCTTTTAATGATTTTGAAGTGGAACTTTCGACGGGAATTTTTACTGGT
The DNA here is from genome assembly GCA_964563305.1 of uncultured Treponema sp. Classification (GTDB taxonomy): domain Bacteria; phylum Spirochaetota; class Spirochaetia; order Treponematales; family Treponemataceae; genus Treponema_D. The sequence goes on along the minus strand of CAZLXK010000175.1, from coordinate 3,941 downwards.
CAAAAAAATATTCCTGTAGAAAAAGCGGGCGTTTATGTTCCTGCTGGCAGATTTCCTTTAGTTTCTACAGTTGTTATGACAGTTACGCCCGCAGTTGCCGCTGGAGTTAAAGAAATTATACTTTGCACGCCACCACGAGTTCATCCAGATGACAAAGACGAAAATGGAAATGCAAAAACTAAAAACGGAAAGGCTTACGCTGACGAAAATATTATGGCTGCCGCTTACATTTGCGGAGTTACAAAAGCGTTTGCTTGTGGCGGTTCTCAAGCGATTGCTGCCTTAGCGTTTGGAACAGAATCGATTCCTAAAGTTGATGTGATTGTTGGTCCGGGAAACAAATTTGTTGCCGAAGCGAAAAAACTTGTTTATGGAACTGTCGGAATTGATATGATTGCTGGCCCAACCGAAGTTTTTATCATTGCAGATTCAAGTGCAAATCCTGAATGGCTCGCTGCTGATTTACTTGCTCAAGCGGAACACGACGTTGTCGCACAGCCAATTTTAGCAACTCCAGATAAAACTTTGGCAAGTCTCGTGGCACTAGAAATTGAAAAGCAACTTGAAGTTTTGCCAACCAAACAAATCGCTGAGCAAAGCATAAATAATTGTGGAAAAATCATAATCACGCAAAATCTTGAGCAAGCGGCAGAAATTGCAAATAAAAAGGCTCCAGAACATTTGGAACTTGCAATGAACGCGGGAACTGAACGCGACAAAATTCAATCTTTGGTTCACAATTACGGTTCACTTTTTATTGGTCACAACGCAGCGGAAGTTTTTGGCGATTACGCAGCTGGCTTAAATCACACTTTGCCAACTTCGGGAAGTGCTCGTTTTACTGGCGGACTTTCGGTTCGAATGTTCTTAAAAACAGTTACAAGTTTACGTACAGAAAGCGGAAAATCTGGAATGATTGCTAGTGCAAAAGCGGCGACTATTTTGGGCGACGCGGAAGGTTTGGCGGGACACGCTCACGCTGCAAGATTAAGACTAGAACTTGGAGAAAATCAAAATGAGAATTTGTAAATTAGGCGAAGATGTTTTGCGACAAAAATGTGTTGACGTAGAGCCGCAAGAAATAAATGAAGAACTTAGAGCAACTTTAAACGAAATGTTTGAAACTATGATTAGTGCAAATGGCGTTGGTTTGGCTGCTCCACAAATCGGAATTTCAAAAAGATTTTTTGTAATTATTGCTGATGATGATGTTCGAAGAGTTTTTATAAATCCTGTAATTTTAAAAACTTCTACAGAAACCGTTCCTTTTGAAGAAGGTTGTCTTTCGATTCCTGGAGTTTCTGAAGAAATTGTTCGCCCAGCAAAAATCAGCGTAAGTGCTTTGGACGAAAACGGAAAGCATTTTGTTTTAAATGATATTGATGGACTTTTAGCTCGTTGCGTTCAGCATGAATATGATCATTTAGACGGAATTATGTACATTGATCGCGGAGATCCTGAGTTTAAAGAAAAAACTATTGAACAATTTAAAAAACGTGCAGAACGTGCTGCTCAAAAAGAAAAACTTAAAGCTGCAAAAAAAGCAAGTCTTCAAGCAAAACTTGCCGCAAAAAAAGCAAAAAAGGCAAACTAATTTATGCTAAGAGTAATTTACGGCGGAAGTCCAATCGCTTCTGCAAAAGCATTAGATTTAATTCTCATTGACAGTGCAATGTCAGAGCAAATTGAAAACGAATCTTATAAAATTGTTGGTGTTTTAACAAATCCACCGTCCGCTCAAGGTCGACATCACGATTTAGTTGCAACAGAAGTTGAAAAGTCGGCACTTATTTGGAATGATGCACGTGGCGACAACATAAAAATTCTTACGCCAGAACATATCAAACAAGAAGAACGCGAAAAAATTGCAGAACTTAAGCCAGACATTTTTGTGTGTTTTGCTTACGGTCATATTTTAGGACCCAAATTTTTTTCACTTTTTAAGTACGGCGGAATAAATTTGCATCCTTCGCTTCTTCCAAAATATCGTGGAGCAACTCCAGTAAATGCAGCAATTCTAAATCAAGAGCAAGAATCAGGATTTTCAATTCAAAAAATGGCACTTGGAATTGATGAAGGCGACATTATTTTTCAGCAAAAAATTCGACTAACTGGAACAGAAACTGCACAAAGTTTACTAAAAGAATGTTCGCTTTACGGTGCAACTGCAATCACAAACATTTTACGCAATCTTTCAAAAACTAAAACTCTTCCGCCAGCAACTGCACAAAGCGGAACTCCGTCATATTGCGGAATCATTAAAAAAGAAGATGGAAAAATTGATTGGAATAACAGCGCTGAACAAATTGACGCACAAATTCGAGCGTACACGCCGTGGCCTGGCTGCTTTACTTTTCAAAACGGAACTCAACTTAGAATCTTAAAAGCAAGAGCCGCTTCAAAAATTGCAATTCAAGATCCGAGCGTTCCCAAAAACACAGCGGCAGTTCCGGGAACAGTTTTATCTTACAACAAACAGCGCGGAATTTTGGTTCAAACTGGAAATGGCGTTTTAATCGTAACTGAACTTCAGTGGCAAACAAAAAAAGCAATGGATTATAAATCGTTTATGAATGGTTCAAGAAATTTTATAGATTCAGTTCTTGAATAAAAAAAAATTGTCATTCCGAACGGTTAGTGAGCAACGTCGAACCATCGGAATCTGTAGATAATAAAATCAAAATTTTAAAGTTGCTTTTTACTAAGTTAGAACTTTAAATAAATGTGGAGAAATTATGAAATCAAAAAAATCAAAAGAAAACATCGAGCTTAAAAACGAAACACAAAATTCTGAAAATAAAAAGCAAAACAAATTTCTTAATGGCTTAAAAAAATGCCGAACAAATTTTCAAACTCAAATGGAAAATGTAAAAAATGGCGGTGCGGCTTTAGTTTGGACTGTGATTTTAACTTTTTTAGTGATGATTATAATTTGCCTTTTAGTTTTTTTCGCGAGCGTTCAAGGTGCTGAAAAAGTTATGGTTCCAAATGTTGTAGGAAAAACTTTAACTAACGCACTTTTTGAAATGCAAGAAAAAGAATTGTATCCAAAAATCCAACTTCGCTATTCTGATGAAATTGGAGATGCGGGGCAAGTAATTGAGCAAGATCCAATCGCCGGTTCCATTGTAAAAGCGTATCGTCGCGTAACTTTAACTGTAAGTCGTGGCGTTGCTGTGGAACAAATTGATGATTATATTGGTCAAAATTTTGATGAGATTTCACAAACCTTAAACAAAGAATTTAACAATGAATTTTCTTTAATCAAACTTGCAAAACCTTCTTACAAAATTGACGATTCTCCAAAAGGCACAATTCTTATGCAATATCCAGATCCTGGAACTGAAATTTACGATCCAGCAACACTTTATTTTATTGTTTCAAATGGAACTGAAATTCCTTTAGTAAAAGTTCCAAATTTGATTGGAAATTCTATAAAATCAGTTTTAGCAAAAATGTCGCAAACAAATATTACTTTTGATTTTTCGGCAACAGAAGCTCAAAACTCTTCTCAAAATGATTCTGTAATTTCTATGGAAAATGCTGATGAAGAAATTGCTGAATTTTCTCGCGTAAAAGTTGATTTTGCGTTTAGCACAAAAAAATCTGATGATGAAGATGTAAAAGGGATTTTTTCTTACGAACTTCCAGAATATCCGCTTCCAGTTTCTATTGAATTGCAAGCAAAGGATTCTGAAGGAAAAATTACAAGTTTAGTGAAATTTAATCATCCGGGAAAAGAACTTACAATTCCTTATGAAGTTAAAAAAGGTTCAATTTTAAGTCTTTACGTTCTTGATGAAAAAATCGTTGACGAACTTGTGCAATAAAAATTTCGGTCATTGAACTCGCAACAAAGTTTGCTTGATGCTTTGCTGCACTTTCCCAAGCGGGGCTCTCGAAATGAATTTTCAAATATATATGGTGATTTCGACGTTGCT
>CAZLXK010000174.1:0-5735 GCA_964563305.1 uncultured Treponema sp. | reverse complement strand
GTTTTTCCCAAATCTTTCCACTTTTTTAAAATTTGACAAGCACTTTCCCAAATAAATTTATCAAGTTTTGAAATGTAACCAGTTCGCTCAAGAATCGGAACAAATTGATTCGGTTGCAAAAGTCCTTTTGTTGGATGTCGCCAGCGAACTAAAGCTTCTGCTCCAATCGGATTTTTATGAATGTCAAACTGCGGATGAAGAAAAATACAAAACTCATCGTTTTTAAGTGCTCGATCAAAATCTAAAATTATAGTTTTTTCGTAAAGCAAATTTTCCATCAACTTTTTATCGTAAAAAATTGGTCGGCTTTCGTAAGAATCTCTTGAATATTTTAAAGCCAAACTTGCTTTATCAAACATTGATTGAACATTTGAATTTCCATTTTCCACAGGATAAATTCCCATTTCAAAATTTATTTTGTAATTTCGCTTTTTTAAACTTTCTTGAATCTTAAAAGATTTATCTAAATAATCGCCAATATTATAATCTTCTTGCCGAATCAAAATTGCAAATCTGTCGCCAGAAATTCTGCCAACAATAAAATCCTTGTAATTTACTTCAGTTAAAATTTTTGCTTTTTGTTTTAAAATTTCATCTCCAATTTCTGTTCCAAAAAAATCATTTATAAGTTTAAAATTTTTAATATTTGTCGCCATTAAAAATCGAGAAACTGAAGGTTCTTTTAAAATCATATTTGTGGCAAGTTCAAAAAATGCTTCGCGAGTGTAAAGTCCAGTTAAAGAATCGTGAGTTGCTTTGTAAGATTGTTCTTTGTATTTTTTTAGCAAAAGCGTTTGATCTTCAAAACTTAAATAACTTCCTAAAATTTTATTTTCTGGATCTCGAAGTAAATGATACTCAACCTTAAAATTATGTTCGTTTTGGTTTTGCTGATTTTGAAGATTTTGATTTGCGAATTTTTGTTCAGCGGAAATTTCTTTTGCGTTTTCTTGATTTTGATTTTGCTGATTTATGTTTAACAAAAAGTTTTCGTTCCAAGTTAGTTTTTCTGCGGATTTTGCTCTTCCTGAAGAAATTTTTTCGCGTAAATAAATTTTAGCATTTTCTTGAGCCGATTTTTTTCCTTCAAAAATAAGTTTTGCTTTTTCATTTACGTAAATACAATTTTGTTCAATATCAAAACAAACAATTCCGTTATCAATATCGTTTGAAATAATTTTTACAATTTTATTTACAATTTCGTTGCGAACAAGATAAAAACTTATGTAATACGCTCCAATCGCAAAAAGTGCATAAACTAAAATCGAATAATTTAATTTTATTGAATCAAAGTAAACAAAAAGTGCATCGGCAATAATCACAAAAATAAGTGCAATTAAAATATACAAATATTTATTTCGATATAATTTTTGCGTGTTAAAAATTTTTGCTAAAAGTAAATAGAAAATAAAAATTGTTTGTAAATAAGAAAGTGCTAGATGAATTCTAAAAGGAGTTTTGTCGTGGCGAATCCAACAATAAAATGCGTTTGTTCCATCAGAAAGTTGAATAAAATAAGGCGTTAAAGTAAAAGCATTGTGTCCGCCAAAAACATTTAAAAGTAAACTTATAATGTCAAAAAATGCCACAACCCAAAACACAACAAAATAAATTTTTATAATCGTTGTGTTTGAATAAATATATTCGTCAGTAAAAAAATATGTGTATAAAAAAATGCTAAAAAGTAAAGTTGTAATGCTTGAATAAAAAAAATCAGCAAAAACATATGCGAGAGTAAGGTTTTTTACCAAAATGTGAATGTTATAAAAAATCACGCTTAAAAATGCAATTCCAATCATAAAAGCTAAAGGTTTGCCATTTATGTCATTTTTTTTCAAAGATGAAATTGCAAGAAAAGGCATAAAAATCGACATAAAAAGACTAATTGCAAAAAAAGCATATTTACTTGCCAAAATTTTCCTCGTTTATAGTTTTAAATAAATTATACAACATTTTCTTCATCAAAAACATAAGTTTCTTGATTTGCATTTTGCTTTGAAGTTTCTATGATTTTTTTGAACATTTTTGAATCTAAAACTAAATTTGTGTTTTTTGAAATATCAACAAAATCAGAAAAACGAACGTAATAAAGAAAAACTTTAATTTTATCTTTTGGAATTTTGTAAAGTTCAGAAATTGCTTGCTTATAACAAGTTTGCTGACCAAAATATTTTTCAGGCGTTTCTTTGTGATCCGTTTTGTAATCAATGATTGTAAAAGTTCCGTCTTCGTCTTTAAAGAAAAGATCGATTGAACCGTTAATTAAAAAATCGTCCAAATACATTTTAAAAGAAAATTCTGCTTGCGGATTTGATTTTAGTGCTTTTTTTCCAAGCGGATTTTGCTCAAAATTTTTACAGATTTTCTGACACAATTCAAAAAGTTTTTTTTGCAAACTTGAACTTAAACTTTTTATTTTTGAAGATGTAAGATTTTCGATAGTTTTAAAATCAAAACCTTGAACAAAATATTCTAAATATAAATGCACAAAAGTTCCAAAATCGTTCCAAGAAAAATTATTGTTTTTTAAGTTTAAAACCTTGTTCATAAAAGAATCAATTTCATTTGAAAAATCAAAATTTTTATTTTTACTGATTTGACTTTGCTCGGCGGATTTTTCTTGAGCGGAAATTTTTTCAGTTAAGCCAGAAGAAGTTTCAGTTTGCTCAGCAAAATTTTTAGCTTCGCTAGAAAAATCTTTTTCATCTTCGTCGGCAGAAATATTTTCAAAATCGCTTGGACTTATTTTTTGAAGTTCTGAAAGCTCAAGTTCAATTTGATTTTTTTCTAAATCAGAATATTTTTCTTGAACTTTTTTTATTAAAATATTTTTTTGTTCATCAAGAGAAATTTGTGAAGTTCCGTAAACTTGATTTTTTGAAACTAAAGGAATAAGTTCAAAATCAAAAGGAGCATTTTCTGTGTACGAAATGCAATTTTTAAAATCATCTTTATTGTCTGGATTTAAATTGTAATATTCAAAAATTACATCTTTGAGCAAAGTATTTTTTTCTTCATCGGAAAGGCTTCCATCTTTTTTATATTTTTGACTTCCAATCAAAGTAAATTCTTTTATTGCTCGCGTAATTCCTACGTAAATAACTCTTCGAAATTCTGCCACTTCTTTTGCCAAATTTAAATCGCTTTGTTTTAAAGAAAAATAATTTGTTTCCTTAGAAGATGCTAAAGTCAATCCGTAAGTTTCATCAAAAAATAAATTCTTGAGGTTTGATTTTATTCCGCCTAAACATCCTAAAATAAAAACGTAATCAAATTGCAAACCTTTACTTTTATGAATTGTCATAAACTGAACTGCGTCTTTGCTTTCGAGCGGAAAGTCAAGATCTTTTAAATCAATTTCGCCATCGCCATTTTGAGAAAATGCACTTTTTTCTTTTTCTTTAAGAACTGCCAATTCGTCAATAAACCAAGAAATCGATTTGTTTTGAGAATCGCACTGAGAAGCAAGTTCAAAAAGCAAATCGTAATGTTCTTCAAAAGAATTTACATTTGTGTTTACTAAAGTTTCGTATCGAAATCCAGAATCGTACCACAAAAGATTTAATGTTTGCGTGATTGTTTGCGACAAAACTAAAGTTTTATTTTTAAGATAAAAATCTTTTGCATTTAAGTAACGCTCAAGTGCAATTTTATCTTGAGAAAAAGATTCACAAATTTTTTTATCAAAGTTTTCGTTAAAAGCGTAAAATTCATTTTTTGAACTTTTCCAATAATTTAAGTTTGACAAAATGATTTCTAAATCTTGAACAGAAAGTCCAACGAGCGGCGAGCAAATATAACTTGCAAAAGAATTTATATCTGAAGGATAAACACAAAGTCGCAAAAAATTATAAATGTCGTTTACAATTCCGTCTGAAAAAAGTTTTGTTTGCTGATCAAGTTTGTAAGGAATATTAAAACGTTCCAACGCTCGCGTAAAATAACTTCGCTTAGTTCTTCGCATATCCAAAATTGCAATTTTTGAATAAGAAATATTTTTTTGATGAAGTTCATAAATTTTTTTTGCAAGATAATACGCTTCAAGTTCTTCGTGATTTTTTGGAATTTCATTATTTTCTTTTGCGTCATTAAATTCTTGGTCAATCATTAAAATAGAAGCGTGAGCTTTTACGTTTTGAGAATTTAATTTTACTGGCGGAAGTTCTTGGTGATTTTGATCAACATAAGATGCAAAAGCGTTTTTATTATACGACGCTTCAAAAGAAGGCAAATCTTCGCTGTTAAAAATTCCAGAATGATTTTGAATTAAATTTTTATTGTTATCGAGAGAGCCAAAAAGAATGTTAAAACTGCTCAAAAGTTCTGGGCAAGATCTGTAATTGTAAATCATATGACAATATGATTCTTCGCCTGAAACTTCTTTTAAGATATTTTTTAAATTGTTAAAAACATCAACTTCGGCTCCGCGAAATTTATAAATCGATTGCTTTTCATCACCAACAAAAAACAATTTTTCTGGGCAAAGATTATTTTTTAATGCTAAATGCAAACCTTCTGGATTTTTTTCGTAATCAAAATATTCTGTAAAAATTTCATCTTTTTCGGAAAGCAAAAAAAGTAAGTCGCGATTTTTTCCGTTGTTGTCTTGAAATTCATCAATCATAATTTTTTTATAAGCGGATTTTTCTTGACAGCGAATATCTTTTTGTTCAATTAAAATTTTTAATGCAAGTTCGCTAACATCTTTAAAAGTTAAATTTCCTGAAGAACGTTTTTGCTCGTTTACTTCGTTTGTAAAATCATCAAGCAAAATGCAAAGTTCCTTAAAATATTTAAAATCTTTTATGTAAGAACAAAGCGATAAAAACAAAGGTTTTGCGTTTTCTAAATCATCTTGTAAGATTTTAAATTCTTCTTTTTTTTCGAACTTTGAGTTTCCTAATTTTAGTTCTGGAAGCGAAGAAATTTTTTGTGAAAGTTCTGTGGCAATTTCTAAAAGTGAATTAAATTTTTCTTGAGAAAAATCATCATTAAAATCATCGCTAGAAATTTTTGGCGGATTTAAGTTTTGCGACAAAGCTAAAAAATTTATAACTTTAAGATTTGCTTTTTCGCCTTTTACAAATTTTTCTTGATTTTGAGGAAGATTTAAGATTTCTCGAATTTCATCAATTATATAGAAGATATTTTTTTCGCCAGTTTTTGTTGCTTCAAGATTCCATTCTTCGCAGATAGAAGATATTTGTTTTGGAATAAAAGATGAAAAATAATTTTTTGGACTTGCAAGCGAAGTGTAATTTATAACAACTTGAGCAAAAGTGTTTTCTGCAAAATTTTGAACGTCGGCTGGCTCGCAAAAATAATTTATGGCTGGATTTTCTAAATTTTTTAAAACAAAATTTAACGCTGCGTTTTTTATAATTGTTTCGCTGTCTGAACTTCCGCTTGAAAAATCTGGACTTATTCCGTAACGATTTGCACATTGCTTTAAAAGATTTGTGCAGTAAGAATCCAAAGTTTGAATGTGAACTGAAGAAAATTCGTTTAAGGCACGCTCTGCATTTTTTCTTTGAAAGTCTGGAACTTCAGGAGAGATTTCAAAAAGTTTTAAGGTTTTGTAAATTCTTCCGTACATTTCTGCGGCAGCTTTTTTTGTAAAAGTTAAAGTTAAAATATTTGACGCGTGAAGATTTTCGTCTTCCATTAAAAGCCAAGCAAATCTTGTGGCGAGAACTTGAGTTTTTCCACTGCCCGCTCCGGCTGCGACAATGGAA
>CAZLXK010000173.1:0-5749 GCA_964563305.1 uncultured Treponema sp. | reverse complement strand
GGAACTGGAATGTATTTGGATTCGATTGTTCGCGGATACGATTTTATGGAAGTTAAAAAAAACGAAACTTTGCGAAAAGAACTTGAAAATAAATCTTTAGAAGAACTTGATGAAATTTTATTAAAATTAAAACCGAATCTTCACAACAAAAGCGATCTTTTAATTCGAGAAAGAGTAATTCGTGCAATAGAAATTCAAACTTATATGCAAAGCGAGCAATGTCTTGAAGACAGAAAAAATCAAGAAAAACGCCCAAATATAAATGCTTTTGTGATTGGAACAAGTCTTGAGCGAGAAGTTTTGAAGCAAAATATAAAAATCCGACTTGAAGAAAGATTAAAAGACGGAATGATTGAAGAAGTTGAAAATTTGCATAATCAAGGTTTTTCTTGGGAACGTTTAGAAAAACTTGGTCTTGAATACAGATATTTGAGTTTTTATCTTGAAGGAAAAATTCAAACCAAAGAAGAAATGTTTAATGAATTATTCCACGCAATTACTCAATTTGCAAAGCGACAAGAAACTTGGTTTCGTGGAATGGAAAAAAAAGGCGTAAAAATTCATTGGTTAACTAAAGAAAATAATAAACAAAAGAAATTTGAACAAGCAATAAAATTGATTGAAGAAAATTGCTTTTAAGTTTTAATGTTTTAATGTTTTAATTTGATTTTTTAGTTTAAAATGCGACTTTTCTACTTTTTTACGACTTTATGTCATTCCGAATTTGTTTCGGAATCTGTAACATCGGAATTTCCTAAGAACAGATGCCGATGGTTCAACATGCTCACCAGTCACAAGTTCAGCATGACATGATGACAAACATCTTTTTTTATTTAAGCATTTGCTGCAAGTTTTTCTTCGCCTGTAGAAATTTTTGTAATGTAGCCTGTGCGTAAACAACAGTCAAATAATGCACTTGAAATGAAATCTGTTGTAATTTCATCATAACCATCTTTGTCGCGTACAATTCTAACTACATAACCATCTTCTGTTTTTTTGATAACTGTCATATAATCTGAAGATTTTCCTATGCTTTTTAATGTGTAAGTTTCCATAATAAATTCTCCTTAAAGTTGAAATTTTTTCGGTTCCACATTTGTTTTTTGTAGTAAATTGTGATATTTTAAATTTCGGAATTGCAAGAAAAATGTTTAGTTTTTTTTTAGATGATGAAACGTGCCTTACAGATTCGCATCTTCATTTATCAGAAGTTTCAAATTTTACTGATGATTTTTACGAAACTTTGCTAAAACAAAATCCAAACTTAAAACTAAAAATTTGCTCTTGTGCACATTTTCCGAGTGAATGGAAAAATCAAAATCAAATTGTTCAAAACTTAAATTCAGTTAAAAATATAAAAATTTTTTGTGCTTACGGTTTACATCCGCAAAATAAATCTTTGCTTTCAAAAGAAAATTTATGTTTTTTTGATGATTTACTAAAACAAAATAAACTTAACGCGATTGGTGAATGTGGATTTGATCTGTTTTCAGATGAATTTAAAGAAAATTTTAGCGATCAAAAAAAAGCCTTTGAACTTTGCATTGAATATTCAAAAAAATATAATCTTCCGCTAATTATTCACAATCGGAAAGGAATTCAAGAAATTTTTAAATACATGTCAGAATTAAAAAAAGTAAAATCAATTGTTTTTCATTCATTTTCTTACGGAATTAACGAAGCAAATTATTTATTAAAAAATGGAGTGAATGCTTTTTTTTCTTACGGAAAAACTTTACTTTTAAACTCAAAAAAATACGAAACTTCTTTTAAGAATTTGCCATTAAATAGAATTTTACTAGAAACAGATTCGCCTTTTATGCGTTCAAAAAATCAAGAATTTACTTCTCCGAGCGAAATTTTAAATGTTTACGAAAAAGCGTTTTTTTTGCTTGAAAAAAATCCTAAAACTTTATGCAAAATCATAAGTGAAAATTTTGACAGAGCATTTGCTTTTTAAATTTCTTTAATCAAGTTTTCGGCTTGATTTATTGCAGTTTTGTATTCTTGAAAAAATAAATTGTTAAGTTCTAAAATATTCCCTTGTGATTTTTCGCGTAAAACATCTTCTAAAGTTTGCCCAACGCTTGCCAATCTTTTCATACAAAGTTGACGAGCGGCTCCCTTAAAATAATGAACATAACTTGTTGCTTGATTTTTATCTTGTTTTTCCAAAGATTCTAATTCTTCTAAATCAAATTTTTTGTCATCAAGAAAAGATTGTAAAAGTTCTTTTAGTAAATCTTTTTCGCCAGCGACTAAATTTAAAGCTTCTTGTTCATCAATAATTTTAAGATTTTCTAGTGAATTTTCGTACATAATCAAAGTATAGTATTACTTAAAAAATCTTGCTATAATAAACTTTATGAAAAAATTGAACGTTTACATAATTATTAATTTGATTTTAGCAATAATATTTTCTTTTTTAAGTTTATCTTTTCATCTTGATATTTCACTTTTAGCTTTTCCGATTGCAATTATTTTTACAGTTTTTATGTATTTTGTTTCTTACAAAGAATTGTGTCAAAAGAAAAGTGTAAAACATATAATCGCAATTCGACGATTTTTTCAATATGAACCTTTTGTTTTTATAAGCACTTGGGTTATTCAGCGTGCAGGAAAATCAGCAATGCCTTTTGCTCTTGATTTGATTGCAGCACTTGTTTGGATTGCAATTACAGTTTTGTCTTTTATGATTCAATATAAACTTTCTGATAAAAGAGTTTTTGCTTTAAGTAAGGATTGGACTGAATATCACAAAAAATATCCGTTTAAAAAGCCAAAAGGAACGTTGCGTATTTTTTATGAACTTGCAGAATGGATTGATGCTTTAATTCAAGCGGTTTTTGTAATAATTTTATTAAACATTTTCTTTTTTCAACTTTACGAAATTCCTTCCGAAAGTATGGTGCCGACTTTTCTTGTAAAAGATCGCGTAATTGTTTTTAAAACCGCCGCTGGACCAAAATTTCCTTTAAGCGATGTTGGATTGCCTTACATTCAAAATTATAAAAAAGGCGACATTGTTGTTTTTAGAAATCCGCATTATGCTGACGACAGAAAAAGTGAAGTTAAAACTTTTTTAAGTCAATTTATTTATATGTGTACGCTGACTTTGGTAAAAACTAACACTGATTAAAATGGTGAATTAAAGGCGGATCCTTTGGTAAAAAGAATTGCCGCTTTGCCAGGCGAGCAAGTTATTATGATGGACGGAACTTTGTATTACAGAACAAAAAATTCTGAGTTTAAGGAAAGTTCAGTTGACAAAAAATATGCCGCTTGGGATTTGAATAATTTAAGTCAAAATGTAAAAAGTAAAATTCAATATATTCCAATGTCGAGCGAAGATGTGGAAGCAACGCTTGAAATTGAGCAAAGTAGGCGAGACTTAGATTTAGTAAGTGCGGCACTTGAATGTGAAAGTCTTGCAAAAGAATTTAGGTCTTATGCAAAAGGTTCGGATTTTTCTTCTAACGAATATCTTTCTTTAATAAGTCAAAGTGATTTAACAATGCCAGGACCTTTTTATTCAATTCAAAAAGTTTATTCAAATTCTGGCTCTTTGCTAGGACAATATCTTGATGATGATTTTTTAAATAAAACTACAAGAAATTTGCTTAGTGCACAAGGCGGCTCTCAGTGGTTTGAACATTTCTTAAATGATTGGCATCGCAATTTGGAAAATCTTGAAACTTACAAAGAAGATGGAAGCGTTGTTGGCGAAAATCTTGTTGGTGGCGATTTGTACACAGATTCTTGTTTTAGATTAAATGTTATGACAAAACTTCTTTTTGGTCGGATTGTTCTTAGAAATGCACAACTTATGTCGCAAGGTTTAAGTTCTTCAACTTGGGCAGAAGATTCTATTCGTTCAGAAAATCTTAGCAAAGCTTTTAAGTTGACAAAATATATTCTTTATATGGATCAGCGAAATATGCCTTTGTTTCCTTCAAACGATGAAAATGGAAATGCTACTTATTTGCCAGAAAATACATATTTTATGATGGGCGACAATCGTTATAATTCGCTTGATATGAGACATTCTGTTGAACAAAAAACTGTAAAACTTAGTGAATTTGATGATATGAGCATTTATTATGAATCAAATATGGCACCTCAGTTTGTAAAAAAGCAAAAGGTTTTAGGAAAGGCAAGTTATAGATTTTGGCCTATAAATCGTGCAGGAACTCCAGATTCTTCTAGGTGATTTTATTTGAATTTTTAAAAAAGTCGAAAATTTTTTCACAAAAATATAATTTTTTAGTATTTTAGATAATTTTGATTAAAAAAGGCTTTAGACTTTGTCGTTAAGTTTAATCTTAGCAATAAAAGTTTAAAGCTTTTTTTATTGATGAGTTGCAAAAAACTTGCTAGTGACAAGAACTTACTGTCGCAAGATTGACTAAAATTGTCTCGTAAATTCTTTTGTAACACTGCAATTTTTTTAGTATTTATAGCATTGCAAAATTTACTGTTGCCTAAGCGTTTCTACCATGACAGTTTTTATATTTTTTGCCGGAACCGCATGGACACGGATCGTTTCTTCCAACTTTTGGCATTGTTCTAACAACTGTAACACTTTGTCCTTGCCGACCACTTTTCATTGCTGAATTTGCAGCCGCTTTTTGTGCTTGGTTTGCATTAAATGCACTTTGTGAACTTATTGAAGACTGAACTTCTTGATGTTGTGCATTCATAGTCCTCATTTGTGGCTGTGGACGGCGAGCATCTTGGCCTTGAATTTGAATCTTTACTTTGAACACACGACTTATAACGCTTTGTCTAATACTTTCAAGCATTTCATCAAAAGTATTAAACCCGTCAATTTTGTATTCTGTAAGTGGATTTTTGCTACCATAAGAACGCAAGTGAACTGCTTCTCGTAAACCGTCAAGATATTCAAGTTGATCAAGCCATTTTTTATCAATCATTTGAATGTACTGATATCGAATAAACATATTGAAATTTTGCTTGCCAACGAGCATTTCTTTTTGCGTAATATCGTTTTGTAAAGCCGCTTTTACGCCTTCAATATTAAGTTGATCTGATTCAAAAATCATTCCGAAAGTATTTTTAAGAGAATCAGTTAGTTGATTTACGCTCGCATTTTTATTGTGTCGACTTTCATGTTCATATTCATCAAAGAAAGAATCAACATCAATATAAGCATTTTCAATAACGCGTTTACTCAAATCTTCGTCGTAAAGAATTTCATCACGCTGCTCGTAAATAAATTTTCGTTGCTGATTTAAGACATCATCATAATCCAACAAATTTTTACGAATTTCAAAGTTGCGCTCTTCAACCTTTTTTTGTGCTTTTTCGATTGAACGATTTAACATAGGATGATTTATTGGCTCGCCTGGTTGCATTCCAATGCTAGTCATAATTCTCTTCATTCTCTCTCCACCAAAGAGTCGCATAAGATCATCGTCCATAGAAATATAAAACTTACTTCGGCCAGGATCTCCTTGACGACCAGAACGTCCGCGAAGCTGATTATCAATACGTCGACTTTCGTGTCGCTCTGAACCGATTACATAAAGTCCGCCAAGAGCTTTAACTTCTTCATAATCCTTTTGCCACAAAACTTTTTCTTGAGCAAGAGCAGCGTCAAATTGTTCTTGAGTTGCATTGCTTCCAATCTTTTTGCGAGCTCTAGATTCTGGACTTCCGCCAAGTTTAATATCAGTTCCACGACCTGCCATATTTGTTGCAACAGTAACCGCACCTTTTGAACCAGCAT
>CAZLXK010000172.1:0-5755 GCA_964563305.1 uncultured Treponema sp. | reverse complement strand
AACGCAAGATTCTTCTATTTTATTGTGTCTTATAAATTGCGCAAAAACTCAAGGTTTAGATCCAAATGGCGAAGTTCTTTCTTCTTTAGATTATGTTTTAAAAAATAAAACTCGCACCAAAGATTCTTCGCTGATTTTAGCGATTGCCGACGCAACTTTTGAAATTTGCAAATTTATGGGTCGCCCAGCATTTTCTGATAAGGGACAAGAAATTTTGACTTTTATGCTTTATCCGCAGTTTGACGAAAATGTTCACCTAAAAGCACGCGAAACTTTAAACAAAATTATCGAATTAAAATTGTAGTTAAGTTTATTTATCTCTCAGCACGTCATTGCGAGGAATGAAAGCGACGAAGCAATCTACTGGCAGTCAAAAATTAACTTACAACGTCGAAGCACAAAATCTCTCACTAACAAAAAAAACAGAAGCTGGAGACAAGGAACTTGCAACGAAGTTTGCTTGATGCTACGCTGCACTTTTCCGAGCAGGTCGCCGTAAATGCCATAAAACCCTGAGAATTTGCAAATCAAATTCTCGTAATAGACACGATGTCGACACAAAACACTTTATAGTTGAAAAAAAACGTGTTATACTCAATTTAAGTAGAAAATTTCTAATTTTTTTTTAACTTGCCTATATAAATTTGGAGGATTTATGAAAAAATTTTTTCTGATATTAAGCGTTTTTCTTTTCGCTACAGTTAATTTTGCCACAGCAATCGAAGTAAACGAAAATGAACTTAGAAGCGTAGGAGAAGATACAATTCGCTTTGAAAATTATACTGGTCCACATTCTGTTATTGAATCAATTTCTGCAATTCAAGCGATTGGAACTGGACTTGGAAATCAAGTAAGTCAAAATGCAAATTCTAGCGGGACTTATGGAAACGGAGAAAAATATTCTGTAATTCACGCTATTGATGAAAATGAAAGCGGAAAACTTGATGCTGACATTATTCTTATAAATCCAAATGCGACAGTCGATCATATTGTAAACTTGAGAAGAATTATTGCTTCTTATTTACAAGCCGCTTACGGATATTCTCAAAGTGATGCTTCTACAGTTGCAACTTTTGTTACGGTTTATAATGCAGTTTACAGAACAAGATTAGATTATTTCCAGTCAAAATATAAAAATATAGTTTTAAATAATCTTTCTCAAGAACGTTGCGGACTTTCTACAAGATGGAATGAATGGGCAGGAAATTCGCAAATTGTAATTCCGCTTGGGGATTTAACAAGCAATATTTCTGCAGTTGATACTTC
The DNA here is from genome assembly GCA_964563305.1 of uncultured Treponema sp. GTDB lineage: Bacteria > Spirochaetota > Spirochaetia > Treponematales > Treponemataceae > Treponema_D. Next base: position 4,489 of record CAZLXK010000172.1, on the reverse strand, counting down.
TGTAATTAGCGATAAAAATGTTGTTGAATCTATGCAAGAAGAAGATGACAAAGGCGTTGATGAACGCAAAAATATGGTTGACATAAAAGAGCGTGAAGCTGAACAAGCAAATCAAAGAGCACAAGAAGAAGCTCAAAGAGCCGCTGAAGAAAACAAAAATCTTGCTGAACAAAGAGAAGTTCAAAGAGCGGCAGAAGAAGAAGCTCAGCAAAGACAAGAAGAAGCTTTACAAGATCCAACTAACGAAGAAAAGCAGCAAGCGGCACAAGAAGCAACAGAAAGAGCACAAGAAGAAGCTCAAAAAACTCAAGAGCAAGAACAAGTTGTTCAAGAAGCTCAGCAAAATGCCGCTCAAGCTCAGCAAACCGCAGATAGAAAACAATCAGAAGCACAATCAGAGCGAAGTCAAATTGCAAAAGATCAAGAAACTGTAATTCAGCAACAAATTCAAGAAGCAACTGAAGGAAACACTGTTATTGGCCTTAAAATTACTGATTCAGCAAAACAGTTAAGTGCAATGGTAAAACTTAACGCCCAAGATGGAAGTACAATCAGAGTGTCGCCTGTTACTGTTATTCGTGGCAGAACAATTTTACCAGTTCGAGATGCAGTTTTAGACGATGCTTCGCAAACTCTTACAAGCGTAAGTAATGGAACCGTAAATATTGACACTTCTCTTCTCTATATGGCAATTTGTGGAGAAAATACAAACAATGGAGCCGTAAAACTTTGTCTTTTAGATGCTTATAGAATGGAAATTCAAAAAGAAAGTAGAGAAAATGTTGCTGAAAATTCGGTTCTTGTAAACAGCGGAAATGATTATTATTGTGTTATTGATAACGGAGGAACTTGGGTTGTTGGAAAATACGACAAATCACTAAATCTTTTATTAAGAAGTCCAGTTGCAGTTTCTAGCGAAACACCAATCATTATAACTGAGCAAGGCTTGGTTGTAAGTTCAGCAAATGGTCAAACTTTACTTTTAAGACTTTCAGATTTAAGTTCTATAACAGCAATTTCCCAAACTCAAATGTATGATGACGCAAAATAAAAATTAAAAAATATCACGAGGTTGAACTTGCAACGAAGTTTCTCGTAGTAGCGTAGAAAACACATCACCTGTAGTATAAAAAATCCAAAGTGAATAATTTACATTTTTTTGTAAGTTATTCACTTTTTTTTATTAAAATTAATTAAAACTAATAAGAATCTTCCTTTGCAGCATTTTCAAATTTTGTATAAGAAGACAAAAACATTGTTTTTATTTCGCCAATAGGACCATTTCTTTGTTTTGCAACAATAATTTTTCGCTCTTTTATAGGACTTTCTTCTTTTCGCTCTCCATGAATAAACATTACAACATCAGCGTCTTGTTCTATAGAACCAGAACCACGAAGTTCTCCAAGACCTGGCTCATTTCCTTCAGCAGAACGTGCAACCTGGCAAAGAATAACCAAAGGAATTTTCAAATCGCGTGCAAGACTTTTTAATGATTTTGAAATTTCTGAAACTTGTTCAAACATTTGCCTATCTTCATGTTCACTAGTAATCAAACCAATATAATCAATAAAAATAATTTTTACTTTTTTATCAACAACCATACGACGAGCTTGGGCTCTTAAATCAAGAAGTTTCATATTCGGAGTATCGCAAATATACAGCGGTGCATCATAAATAACGCCAGCCGCTTCTTGTAACTTTTGAAAATCCTCAATTTTTAACATTCCACTTCTAATTTGTCTTCCAGAAATTCTTGCAACTTGTGAGATTAAACGCTGAATAATTTGTCCAGCAGACATTTCCAAACTAAAAAATCCACAAGAAATTTTTTCATCAATAGCAATGTGTTGCATCATAGAAAGCGCAAGTGCAGTTTTTCCCATAGAAGGACGAGCACCAATAATTATCATTTCACCATCTTGAAAACCGCTTGTCATCGTATCCAAATCAGTTAATCCAGAAGTAATTCCTGAAAAAGCACTTCGATTTTTATATCTTGTATCAATTAATCTGATTGCTTCCGGAACAACATCCTTCATTCCATAAATTTGACTTGTTTGATTTGTGTCAGTTAGTTTAAATAATTTTTGCTGAGCGTCATCAAGAATCATTCGACTTGTCTTAGATTCATCAAAACTGTCAGCCTTTACTTCAGAAGAAATTTTTATGAGACTTCTTCTAGTTGCACAATCCAAAACAATTTTTGCATAATAAGATAGATTTGCAGCAGTTGGAACAGTATTTGTAAGTGCCGAAATATAATCCACACCGCCCGCCGCTTGAAGATTTCCATTTTTCGTCAAAATATCAATTAAAGTTATAATATCGCCTTTATTTCCTTGCGAAAAAAGTTGCATTAAACCATCATAAATAATTTGATTTTGTTGCGAATAAAAGTGTTCCGCTCTTAAAAAACTTGCAACTTCGTTTACAGAACTCCAATCCAAAAGCATCGCTCCTAAAGTTGCTTGTTCTGCTTCAAGATTATGAGGTGGAATGCTGTCTTTTAATTCCATTTTTTTCTCCAAAATTATTATTCAAAGATTATATTACAGATGTTAAATATTTTTAAGATGATTTTATTAAAAGATGATTTTCTTGACAAAAAATTTTATTGCAAAAATTCTGATTTTTAAATAAAAGATTATAAAAAAAACCGCAGAACTTAAAAAATTCTACGGTTTACAAAACAATCAAAAAAGTAAATTAAAATTATTCTGATACTTTTTCTTCTGATGATTTTTCTTCAGCGGAATTTTCTTCTACTTTAGTTTCTGCAGCAGACTTTTCAGTTTTTACTTGTGATTTTGATTCTTTTTTGTTTTTAGAAGAATCTTTACTTTCTTTAGCGTCTTTATCTTCTTGTGCTTTTACAACAAGTTTAACTTCCGCAACTGTAGATTCATAAAGATGAATTTTGATTGTATAAGTTCCAACATTTTTTACTGTAAGACCTTGAATTTCGATTCTCTTGCGTTCAATTTCAAAACCATTTGTAGCATAAAAGTTTGCAACAGTTTGACTTGTAACTGCACCAAAAAGTTTTCCGTTTGAACCTGCTGGCATTGTAATAACAACTTCGAGTGCTTCAAGTTTATCTTTAAGAGAAGCACTTTCTGCACGTTTTTGAGCCTTTCGAGCTTCAATTTCTGCTTTTTTGCCTTCAAAATATGCAACTGATTCATCACAGTAAATTACTGCAAGTCCGCGAGGTGAAAGATAATTGCGAAAATAACCTCTTGCAACATTTTTTACATCGCCCATTTCACCAAGATATTTAACATCATCGTTAAGAATAACCTTCATTTTTCAAGCTCCTATAAAATAAAGTAAAATTATCAGCAAAATTCCAGGAGTTGGATTTTCGCTGAATAAAATAAATTTAGTCTGCTACGTATGGAAGAAGACAAATTGCACGTGCTCTTTTAATTGCAACTGCAAGTTGTTTCTGATGTTTTGCACAAGTTCCAGTCATGCGACGAGGAAGAATTTTACCATGTTCTGTTGTAAAACGTCTAAGTCCATCGGCATCTTTATAATCAATTTTTGCTTTGTTTGCACAAAAACGACATACTTTCTTGTGGAAAAATGTTTTTCCTTTAGTGCGACTAGTGCGTGATTCATCTTCACGTCCAGAATCTTGCAACTGTTCTTGATTTGTTGCAACTTCTTCTTTTACTTCTACAGATTCTTGTGTTTCGTCTGCCATAATAAATGCTCCTTAAATTGACTTTATAGTCAAAGAGTAAAAAATGTTAAAAACATCTTAATTCAAAAAATTTTAGAACGGAATATCTTCTGGAAATTCTGAATTTGAATCGCCATAAGAATCATCATCAATTTCCGAACTATACGAAGAACCACTGTCTTTAGGTGCGGCTGGTGCAGGATTATATGAAGGACGAGCCTGAAACCCCGAGGATGCTCCATTTCCATACGAAGAATTTCCGTAAGAAGAACCTCCATCAGAACGTCCACCTAACAATTCAATATTGCTAGCAATAACTCTGACTTTGCTATGTTTTTGTCCGTCTTTTTCCCAAACATCTTGTTTTAAGGAACCTTGAACAGCGATTTGTTTTCCTTTTGTAAGATATTGTTTAACTGCTTCTGCAGCTTTTCCAAAGTAAGAAATATCAAAAAAATTCGCTTCACTAACCCACTGATCATTTTCTTTACGACTTGCATTTACAGCAATAGAAAGAGAACAAAGTGGCGTTCCCGATTTTAAATATGTAAGTTCTGCATCTCGAGTAAGTCTTCCAACAAGAATTACACAATTCAAATCTGCTATAGCCATTTTTCACTCCTTACTTTTTATAAAATTTGATATTTTACAGGGATTTTTTTTAAGCATCCTTTTCAGATTTTAATACAAAAAGATACTTAATACGATTTTTGTTAAACTTAAACTGTGCATCGAGTTCAGAAATTTTTGCAGGATTTGCTTTGATATTAAGAAGTAAGAATCTTCCTCTTTTTTGATGCT
>CAZLXK010000171.1:0-5823 GCA_964563305.1 uncultured Treponema sp. | reverse complement strand
CCAAATATTTCGCACGATAAATCATTAAATAATTGCGTCTTTTCTTCCGATATTAAAAAAGTATGAAAAGGCTTATTTTTTATAAAAAATTAATTTTGCTTTTAAGTTTAATTTTTGCATCAAGTTTTATATATTCACAATCTCAAACAAAACACACAGTTGTAAAAGGCGAAACCTATTATTCTATAAGTAAAAAATATGGAATTTCTGTTGACGAACTTTGCTCAGCGAATTCCTTAAAAACAAGCGACGTTTTAAAAATTGGACAAGTTTTAAACATTCCGCAAAAATCTTCACTGGCATCTTCTCAAACTTCAGCGGCGACTTCTTCCACATCAGCATCTTCAAGCGAAAACTCTTCTTCAAAAACCACAAATTCTTCAAGTTCAAGCGAAAATTCCGCAAGTTCCACAAGAAAATTTGACACTTACACAGTTCAAAAAGGCGACACTTTTTATAGAATTGCAAAAATCAACGGAATTTCAGTTGCAGAATTAAAAAAAATGAATAATCTTGCCGACGACACAGTTTTAAAAGTTGGCGATAAACTAAAAATTCCAGTAACAATTCTTGACACAAAAAACGCAAATCTTCCGGACTTGCCATCAAACGATCCAAGAAATTATTCTTCAAAAAAAGGCGATTCAAGTTTAACTTGGCCAGTAAAAAATCCAACAGTTACTTATATGAACGGAAAAGTGAGTGGAGTTCAGTTAAGTGCTACAAAAAACGAGCAAGTAACTGCAATTCGTGCGGGAACTGTAATGTACGTGGGAAATTATCGCGGCTACGGACAAGTTGTTTTTGTTCAATCTAAAACTGGACACATTTATGTTTATTCAGGACTTGGAACAATCAAAGTTAAAAAAGGCGAATATGTTGTTTTTGGTGATGTTCTTGGAACTGCCGGCACTGACAGCATAAAAGGCACAAGTCAGATTTGTCTTATGGTTTTTCAAAAGTCAGTTCCAGTTGACCCTGCAAAGGCTCCGCGTGGCTAAAATAAATTTTTTTGAATAATTCCATGCAAACTTTTGCATCATCGTAGGCTCTGTGAGCCGCTTTTACTTGAATATTCAACTTTTTTGCTAAATTTTGCAAAGTGTAATTTCCTTTTTGACTTTCTTTCGCAAATTCCGGAAACGCCCAGCGACTCAAAGGCAAAGTGTCAACGCACAAATTTTTAATCGGCTTTGCAAACATTCGCTCCAACTGATTGTCAATAAAATAAAGATCAAAAGGTGCGTTGTGAGCAATTAAAACTGAATCGTCTCCAATAAAATCTAAAAATTCATTTACAACACTTTTTGCATTTTGAGCATTACTTGTCATTTCGTTCGTAATTCCCGTAAGCTGCGAAATAAAATTTGGAATTTTAATTTCAGGATTTATAAGCATATCAAAAATTTGCGGATTTTCGTAATAAGGCGACATTTTGTCAAAACTGATTTTGTACGCTCCAATTTCTAAAATTCTGTCAGTTCTGCTGTTTGTTCCAGTCGTTTCAGTGTCAAAGGCAATAAAAGTTTTATGTTTTTTAGTTAAATTTTCCAAATGTTTATATTGCGTAAATAAATTCAAATCTGCTTTTGTAATCATAAGTTCAAGTTTACATTTTTTTAGAAAAAAATCTATTGTTTTGAGTTAGTTTATGCTAACTTTTTTTATTATTTGGAGCATATTTTTTTATTGACTTTTATCTTGGTGGTTAATCAGTGCCGAAACCACAACTTCGGCTGTTAAACGCGACTTCCTTGTCGCTCTTTATGGACCGTCACTTTTTGCAATTTTAAGAACTTTTCTGTTCAAACCGTCCGCCCTAAACATTTCCCGCTTTTCAGGGTTTCGGCTTCTCGCCTCCATTGCTCCGCTTTGCTACGCAACTCGCCAGTCTGCCTATAGCAGCCATGCTCGCCCTTACAATCGGGGCTAGATCCTCTGTGAAAATCAAAGTGCGAGTTTCTTGCGAGAAGTTTCAGTCCGCAAGTTCAACTGTCTGTTCAGCGTCATTGCAAAAATCAAATCTGTCTAGCGAACAAGCATAGCGAGAAAGCAGTCGATTTGCAGTTAGCACAGAAAAATAAAAAAATGCCGACACGGATGTCGGCGTAAATCACAGAAGACCATGAGAATTTTCGTGAAGCGAAAATTCTCGTAATTGACAGGAGATCAATCATTTACTATTAGCGTCAATAAATGCTTGAAGTTCGTCTTTAATTTTTTGAGCAAAATCTTTTGCTTCTTGCTTAGATTTTTCAAAATCATCACCAGAAGGAACTGTCGCATTTATATAAAATTTGATTTTTGGCTCAGTGCCACTTGGTCGAGCACAAACTTTTGTTCCGCCTTCCAAGAAGAATTGTAAAACGTTACTTTTTGGCAAGTTGATTGAAGTTTTTTGCGAAGGATTTTCTGGATCAAAAGAAATTGATTCTTGAATATCGTTAATTTTTAGAACTTTTTTGCCACCCAAAGTTTTTAGGCCTTCAGTTCTAAGTTTTGACATAATTCCTTTCATAATTCCAGGTCCTGAAATTCCAGGGAAATATTGATTGATTTGAGCTTCTTCATAAATGCCAAACATTTTGTAAAGGTCATTCATTCTGTCAAGAAGAGATTTTCCTTTGCTTGCCCAGTAAAGAGTCATTTCTGCACACATTGCAGCCGCACTAACTCCATCTTTGTCGCGAACTTCTGTCTCAATCAAATAACCATAACTTTCTTCGTAACCAAAAGCGTAATGTCCGTAGCCTTCACGTTCCATTTTTTGAGCAACGCTTGCAATCCACTTAAATCCTGTAAGACATTCTTCAACTTTTACGCCGTAATATTCTGCAACTTTGTCAACCATTGGAGCAGTAACTATTGAACGAACCAAATAAGGATTTTCTGGCATTCTGTTAAATTCTTTTTTAGACAAGAAAATATAATCAGCAAGTAAAACTCCCATTTGATTTCCTGTAACTAAAACATAATTTCCTTTTCCGTCTGGGAAAGCAGTTCCAAGTCTGTCTGCGTCAGGATCAGTTGCAATTACAATGTCTGCATTTTCTTTTTTAGCAAGTGCGATTGCCATGTTAAGTGCTGGAGCTTCTTCTGGATTTGGTTTTTCAACAGTAGGAAAGTCGCCGTTGCCTTCGCGTTGTTCTGGAACTGTAATTACGTTAAGTCCTAAATCGCCTAAAACTTTTTCTACGTGCATTGCTCCAGTTCCGTGAAGTGGAGTGTAAACAACTTTTACGCTACCAGCTTTTTCTTTAATAAGTTCTGGACGATAAAGATTTGATTTTACCATTTCATCATATTTTTCATCAATTTCTTTGTCGATAAGAACAATTTTGCCTTCTTTTACGGCTTGCTCCTTATCCATAGTTTTAACTTCTTTTACAGAATTAACTTCGTCGATGATTCCTTTGTCGTGAGGAGGAGTTACTTGTGCTCCGTCTTCCCAATACGCTTTGTAACCATTATATTGTGGCGGATTATGACTTGCTGTAACAACAACGCCAGTTTTGCAACCTAACTGAAGAATTGCATAAGAAAGTTCTGGAGTTGGTCTCATTCCTGTAAAAAGATATGCTTTAATTCCATTAGCTGCAAAAACGCAAGCGGTAATGTCGCTAAATTTTTCGTGATTATGTCGTGAATCGTAAGCAATGCAAGCACTTAAAGTTCCGTCTTTTGCTTCTTTAGGAAATGCTTTTATAAGATAATTTGCAAGTCCTTGAGTTGCCTTAGAAATATTAAGCGGATTCATTCTGTTTGTTCCGCCGCCCATAATTCCGCGAAGTCCAGCAGTTCCAAATTCAAGACTTTGATAAAATCTGTCTTCAAGTTCTTTGAAGTTGCCTTTTACATCTTTTAAGAGTTCTTCAACTTCTCCTCGAAATTGTGGATCTTTTTCTTGAGCAATATACTCTTTTGCTTTAGCTACGATTTCTGATTCTTCCATCATTTTACTCCTTCTAATAAATATTTTTATAAATATAGCCTAAAAATTATATCACAAGTTTCAGAATATTTGCAGAATAAAATCATTACTAGCAAAAATTTATTTAGAAATGCTGTCGGCTTTTTCAATCATATAAGTTTCCCATTCAAGCAAAGATTTTTCTGTTTGAACTTTGTTTCCTTTTACATCACACATAATTCTAAAAACATTTTCAGTTCCGCTCGGTCGCATCCACATAAAAGCCAAAGGATTTTTTTTGTCATCAAAAAATTTTACTTTTAAACCGCCGTTTCCGTTGTTCCATTGCGTTGCTCCAGAAATTTCTTTTGTGCCATTTGTTGTGCAACATTCCCAAGAATCAAAATGATATTTTTCTTTAAGTTCCGACTTTAATTGATTCCATTCTTGCTCAAAAATTTTTTGAAAGCGAAGTTTTAGTTTTCCTTTATCTTGAGTTTTGATTTTTAAAACTGCACGTTTTTCACTTACGCCTGTCGTTGTATATAAAGGCAAAGTGTCAATAATATCCGCTAGCGTAAAATTCGCTTTGTATTTATTTTCCTGATTTGATTTTTTGCACCAAAGATGAAAAAGTCCTTCAGTAACGCTTCCGTCTTTGTTTATAAAATCCCGAATTGTAAGAAGTTTTATTAAAGCGAAAATGCTCGCCAAAGGATCACGCACGCTAGAAGGAAAAGTAATGTTTCCGCCATTTGAACCTTCGCCAAAAATACGCACATTATAACCTTCTGCCCGTTTTTCTCTAGCACAATTAACAACATTCGCTTCTCCAACTTCTGCTCTAAAAAGTTTAGCGTCAAAACATTTACAAATTTCATCAATTCGCATAGAAGTTGGACAATTTACCGCAACCGCTATCTTTTTTTCGTCTTTTTTGATTTTTAAAAGTCGATTTTTCCAAATTTCAAACGAAAGTTCACTTAAAACGCAAAGTGCAAAAATTTCTTGAGCTTTTATTGCTTGTGATAGCTTTGTGTTCTCGTTCCAAAACACAATATTTCCTCTGTCGCCATCGCAATCTGGCATATATCCAAGCAAAACATCAGATTTCTTAGCATTTTGAAGTTCAGTCATTCTCTTTTGACACCAAATTAAATTTTCTGGTTCAGGAATTATCGCGTGAGCAATGTGTCCGCACTGTTCATTAAACGCAATAAATTTTGCGCCACAATCACAAATAAATTTTTCATCAATGCTAAGCGTTCTTGAAGATCCGTTCATATCGCACAAAACCGTAAGACTTTTTTTTGAAAGTCCGAGTTTTATATAATCAAAAATTTTATTTTGCTTTTTTTGATTTTCTTCGCCAGAAATTACTTGTTTTATAAAAGATGTATAAGTGCTTAGAGAACGCTTTTTAAACTTTGCTGATTTTGAAATTTCTTTTTTTACTGCCGAATCTGAAACTGAAGACAAAAGTTCTTGTGCGTGTTCTTGAGAATTTAGTGCGTTGCATTTAATTTGAAAATTCTGAATTAAGATTTTTGCTTCGTTTGCATCAATAACGCCACCGTTGTTTAATCCAAATTTTATTCCGTTATGACCGATTGGATTGTGACTTGCACTTACATAAAAAAATCCGTCACGCAATCTTGAATAAGCCATAATTTCTGGAGCACAAGCGATTCCTAAAAATTCAATTTTAATTCCGTAGTGAATAAAAACTTTTATGACAGCATTGCAAATTTCTTTTCCAGTCGGACGAGAATCCATTGCAATCACAAGCGTAGGCGATTTTTTTTGAGTTTTGCTAATAAAATATTGAGCGAAAGTTTCTGCAATTAAAGCACAAAGTAAAGTGTTTTCTTTTCCAATGTGTTCGCTTTTGTCTTCTTCGTTAAGTGAAGGCA
>CAZLXK010000170.1:0-5938 GCA_964563305.1 uncultured Treponema sp. | reverse complement strand
ATGTTTCCTATTTTTTTATGTCTTTCCATTTTATCACAAAAATTTCCATTTTCTAGTATATTTTGTTATACTTAGTATATGAATGAAAGTTTATCCGCTTTACATCAACAACTTGAATTTGACTTTGACGGCTACGAAAACGAAGAACTTCCGCTTTCAGAAGATATTTTTGAAAAAGCAGAAACTTTTACAATAAATGCAATCTGTTCTGCCCCAGATTTTGCAGACCTTTTTGAAGATGCAAAATGTATAAGTCGCATTTATGATGTAATAAATCATCAAAAATCTGAAAATGGCAAAAACGAAATAGAAGTAAAAGGCGTTTATTTTGTTTTTAAGGCTCACGACGCTGTTACAGGGCAAAATATCGCTGTAAAAGTTACAAATCCAGCGTTTTGCGAAAACCATACAAACCTTGCAAAAAATTTAGAATGGGAAAGTGCGGTTCTTACAAAACTAAAAAACAAAAGCCGAATGCAACAAATTCTTGTTCCGCTAAAAAAAAGCAAAATCAAAATAAAAAATGAAGGCGAAATTTTTAATGAAGAAGTTTCGTTTTTTTCTTCTAAGTATTTAAAAATTGACGTAAAAAAAAGTTTTTTCGACGAAAACAACGACAACTTAAAAACTTGTGCAAACAGACTTTCGCTTTTTTGTTCAATAATAAGTGCAGTTCAAATGCTTCACCGCGAAGGTTTTTGCCACAGAGACTTAAAACCTTCTAACATAATGGGAATAAAAAATCAAAACGGAAAATGCAGTGCCGTTCTTATTGATTTTGGGCTTTCCATTGCAAAACCAGAAATAGAAAAAGAACTAAAAATATTTTCTCCAAATGCAGAAGTTCCCGCAATGTATGCCGCACCAGAAATTTATTCAGGCTTTGAAGATAACTGGCAACTTTCTAAAAGTGCAGACATTTATTCGCTTGGCTGTATGCTTTTTGAACTTTTAGACGAACGCACATTTTACACCGCCCTTTTAAAAACAAACGATAGAACTTTTTGGCAAGTTGCAAACGAAATTTATGTTGGAAAAGAAGAATTCAATAAAAATAACGAAAAACGGCTAGAGCTTTACAATGAACGACTTACAGAATTTTCTAAGAACATCATAATTCCTTGCATTGCAGAAGATTCTATTTTGCCAAATTTTCTAAAAGATGAAATTCAAGAAATCATTAATAATATGTGCAATTTTGATTACAGGAAACGCACAAAAGAAGAAGAACTTGACGGCATAAAACTAAAAATCTACAGAATTATAAAGATTTTAGAAAACGCTCATCTTCGCGATTTATACAAAAAACGAAAAGAAATTAAGCGAAAAAGACATTCTTCTTTCGAGGCAAAAAATGCTTGATAATCTTGAAACTTTAGAACTAAAAGAAGAAATGCAACAAGAAGTCCTTTGCGGAAAATCGGAAAAAATTGATATGGATTTTCCTTTAGAAGAAATTACGCTTAGTTTTAATTATGCAGAATACGAAAAAGCCGCACGCGAAAAACAAGCATTAAGCGACATAACAAAATGCCTTTCTGTAAAAAACTCAAGTGCAACACTAGAAAGACAAAAACATACAATTTTAAAAGAACTTGAAATTTTTAAAGCAGACAATTTTGAACTTGCAAAAGACAAACGTTTTAGCGATTCTTACTATTTTAAACTTGCAGAATTGTATTCTCTTGCAAAAGATTATAAAAAAGAAGAAGAATGTCTTAATCTTATTCAAAACAAACAAAACAGTGCTTATGCTTCAAAAATTGCAGAAAACGAACTTCGTAAAAACGAGCACACAAAAGAAAATCTTGCCTTTCTTTATAATTTAAATACATCGGAATCTGCAAGAAAACTTTCTGCTTATTATTTAGCAGAAAAAGATTTTACAAATGCAGAAAAAACTCTTCTTCATTATATAAATACTCATGATGATATTCCTTACGAAATTTATTTTCAGTATGCATTTTTGTTTATTCAAAGCGGAAACACAAATAAAGCAATTCACTATCTTAGACTTTCGTTTTACAAACAAAACACAGCACAAAGTGCACTTGCTCTTTCTATGCTTTATCTTGTAAAAACGACAGAAAATTCAAAAATGATAAAAAAAGCATTAAACTGGTGCGAAATTGCGGTGAATCAAAATATAAGTTTTACGCCAGCCCTTAGACTTTTTGTAAACCTTGAACTTGAACAATTCCCTAAAAAAACAGAGATTTTACTTTCTCGCTATCTTGTCTTAAACAATGTAAAAGAAAACGATTTTTACTTTGATGCGGCAATAAACTGGGCAAAATGTGCATTTATAAATAAAAAATATGGCGAAGCACTTAATCGATTAAATGAACTTATTGAAGATAAAACAAATCCTAGTGCAGTTTGGAACAATATTGCAGTTTGCAATGAAGGTATTGGAACGCCAGAAAAACTTGCGCGTGCAGAACGAAATATTGCAAAATCGCTTGAAAAACTAAAAAATCAGACGGATTCAAAAAATTCAAATGCACTAGAAATAATTCTTACAAACTATATGCGTATTTTGAACAAACAAGGAAAATTTAAAGAAACAATTTTACTTTACGAAAACACAAGCGGAGCAAAAGAAATTAAACTTTCAGAAAGCAGTTACCTAAATTACTTTTCTGAATTAAAAAAAGCGTTGCTTGCAACTGACGATTTTGAAACTTGCAAAAAATTTTTGCTTTCAGTATTTAATTCTGGAAATTTAACTTTAAGACTTTTTGCTTGCAATGATTTTTTAAGCATTTTTACCGTTTATAAAAAAGAAAAAAATATAGAAGAACTTAAAACTTGTCTAAACTTTCTAAAAACATTGTATAAAAATTCTCCGCTTGGAAATTACAAAATTCAGATTTTAAATAATATTGTCTACACAAGCATAGAACTTTCGGAACCAATTTCTGCTGATGTTTTTACAGATTTTGTTTCAACATTAGGAAAAAATCCTTACAACACAGCAACTTACGGACTTTATCTTATTCGAGAAAAACAACAATATGAACGTGGGTTTTTATATTATGACAAAGCAATTTCTATAGCACAAAAAAATGCAAAATACTTTAATATTGTTGAACAGTTAAAAATAAAAAAAGAAATGGAAAATGCAGTGCTTTTAATAAACAATGGCGAAGCAAAATCTGCACATAAACTTTTAGAAAGTATTGCAAAGCGTTGCCCACAAAGTCTAAAAGCCTATGAGCAAAACATTGCAACGCTTTTAACAAAATGCTAACAAGCTGTTATGAAAGTTCTGACAGTGTGTCAAGAAAACAAAATCACTGTGCCATGATAATTCCAGAAGCGTGTTATGATAATGCTGACACACTGTCTTGCAAATTAGCGGTGTTTGAAGTTCTCCAAACCGTCGCTAACTTCTAAATCATAACGACTAGCGTCTAATCTCTAACTCCTAAGCAAACATTCCATGTTTTGCTAAAACTTTCGCAAGATTTGGTCGTTTTATAAGGTCAGTTTTCAATCCTTCTTCGCGAGCCTTGTTTACATAAGAAGGGCTTTGGAAAGAATATTTAAAGTTCGTGTGAACATCGTAAGTTCCCTTCATTAAAGCGTAAGCATCTTCTGTCATTACAAGCTCTTCATCTGTTGGAATTACAAAAATCTTCGTTTTTGAATCGTCCGCGTGAATGTAAGTTTCTGCATTTCCTGTAAAACTCCATTCGTTTCGCTGCTCGTCAATTTTGATTCCGTAATTTTCCAAACCAGAACAAGCCTTTCCACGAGTAATCGGTCCGCGCTCTCCCACTCCGGCAGTCCAAACAATCGCGTCAACGTGACCAAGTTCCGCCATATATTGACCAATGTATTTTTTGATTCTCAAAGCTTCCATTTCTATAGAAAGCTGGCAAAGTTTATCGCCTTTTGCCGCCTCTATTTCAATGTCTCGTCTGTCAGAAAATCGCCCCGTAATTCCAAGACATCCGCATTTTTTGTTCAAGGCTTTGTCCATTTCGTCAGCACTCATTCCAGTTTTTCGCATAATGTAGAAAGGCAACGCTGGATCCAAATCGCCAGAACGAGTTCCCATAACAAGACCTTCAAGCGGAGTTAAACCCATTGATGTGTCATAGCAAACGCCGTTTTTAACCGCGCACATACTTGAACCGTTTCCAATATGGCAGATAATCAAGTTTGTGTCTTTTGGCTCTTTTCCAAGAAGAACAGCCGCACGTTTCGCTGTGTACAAGAAAGAAGTTCCGTGGAATCCGTAACGGCGAGCCGCATATTTTTCGTACCATTCGCGCGGAATTGCATATTGGAAAGTTTCTTCAGGCATTGTCTGATGCCAAGCCGTGTCCATAATCGCAGCGTGAGGAATATTCGGCATAACTTTTTGAGCCGCCTCGATTCCCATAATGTTTGCAGGCATATGAAGCGGACCTAAATCAATAACTTCGCGGAATCCGTCTAAAACTTCTGGAGTTATCAAAACTGATTTTGTAAATTTCTCGCCGCCATGCAAAACTCTGTGTCCAACCGCGCCAATTTCGTCCATCGATTTTATAACGCCAACTTTTGAATCAGTAATTTCTTTTATAATAAGTTCAATCGCTTCTTTGTGAGTAGGACAAGGCGATTCAATTACAGTTTTTTCGCCCTTCGCTTTATGCGTAATAACAGAACCTTCAATTCCAATGCGTTCAACAACGCCGTTCGCCATAACTTCTTTGTTGTCCCAATCGTAAACTTGATACTTTGCAGATGATGAACCGCAGTTCAAAGTTAAAATAACCATATTTTCCTCGATTTATTTATAAAGATATTTATAAAGAAATGTAATATTTGA
The DNA here is from genome assembly GCA_964563305.1 of uncultured Treponema sp. Taxonomy (GTDB): domain Bacteria; phylum Spirochaetota; class Spirochaetia; order Treponematales; family Treponemataceae; genus Treponema_D. The sequence goes on along the minus strand of CAZLXK010000170.1, from coordinate 1,113 downwards.
AAAGTATATTCTTATTTTTAGCGATTTTCAATTAGGAGTTTTTTTTGTTTTTTTTTGAGCAAGTTCTCTAAATAAAGGCTTTCCGCGACTACGCTTTCGCTTCGGTGCCGTCAAAATGTCGGCACTAAATCGCTACAATCCGACTAGAGTCTATTTGCCGACAAACATTTTTTTGCAAATTAAAAAATTCTCAAAATCGCCAAATCACAAGCAAAAACCACTTTTCAATTTACACAAATGTCAAATTATCATAAAATTAGTCAGCATTCGTAGGTTAATGGCGGTCTTGCCTCTAAAATTTGACTGATTGAAAAATCAGATTACTTAATTTTGGAGGCTGCTATGAATAAGTATGAAATTTTGGACTTACTTTTAAAAGTAGTTCAAATAATCGTTACTATTATTCTGCACCTTCTCCGTAGACGGAAAAAAGGAAAGAAATAAAAAATAGCCCGCCTTGTGTCGCAACCACTAACGGCGGGTTATAAACGCTAATAGAGGCAAGACGCTAAACTTGCGAATGCTTCGTTTTTAATATATCACAAATCACCTAAAAGTCAAATCTTTACAATCTTTAACCAACGGAATCCTTGATTTGTATTTTGAAAGTTCTTGGCAAATTTCTTCATAAGAATGAAACTTTTTCTGATTTATTCCCGGACATTTTTGCCCTTGAAGCATCCACGCGTCTTTTGAAGATAAAATTTGAGTCCAAAAAGGAAATGTGCTACATTGAATTGGCCGACTTTTATAAACCGAACATCCGCCACTTTCACCTAAATCTTTGTCCCAAAAAACACAATCGCCAGCACTAAAAGTTTTTAAGCACAAAAATTTTCTTCCAAAATCATCTTCTAAATATCTACAATAAACTTGAATAAATTGTTCTTGAGAAAGTTGCGTTTCTTTACTCAAAGTTTGCAAATCTTCTTTACTCAAGCGAACAACTCCGCCCTTAAATCTGCAACAAAATCCGCAATTCTTACAAGAAAAATCTAATCCGTTTTTATAAAATTCTTCCATAATAAAAGCAATTTACTATTTTTTTGATTTTTGTTCAGCCCAAATTTTTTTATGGCAAGAAAATAGAGCCTGTTTCAAAAGTCTGTTACG
>CAZLXK010000169.1:0-5987 GCA_964563305.1 uncultured Treponema sp. | reverse complement strand
ACACTACGAGGTTTTTCAAAAACCTCGCAAACAACCGAAGGTTGCCAATTCTCGTAATCGACACGATGTCGACATCTTTACTAAGAAAATAATATAAACTTGCAAAAGATGCTGACACGGATGTCAGCGTAAACCCCAGAAGATCCTGAGAATTTTCGCTTCGCGAAAATTCTCGTAATCGACACGATGACGACACTACACTTAATTTGCATTTTCAAGTAAACTTATAATATGAAAGAAATTGAACTCAAAGTTCACGTTCAAGACAAACAAAAACTTATTCAAAAACTCAATCAAATTGCCACTTACAAAGGAACTGTAAATAAAGAAGATGTTTATTACAAAAAGCAAAAAACTTCCACTTACTCAAGCGAAGCCACCATTCGATTAAGAACAGAAACTTTCCCAGAAGAACAAAAATCCGCAAATTTTCTATTAACTTATAAACAAAAAGAGCAAAAAATCAGCAAAGATGGAATTTCTTTTGAAGTAAACGAAGAACAAGAATGTAAAATGTCATCTTTTGAACCTTTAGAATCATTTTTAAAAAATTCAGGTTTTGAAATCTTCGTAAAAAAACACAAAGAAGTAAAAGATTGGACTTTAAACGGAGCCACACTCGAACTTTGCAATGTAGAACCGCTCGGAGATTTTTTAGAAATTGAAATTTTAAGTTCAAAATCAGATGAAAAAACTTTAACAGAATGTTTTAAAACTTTAGAAAATATTTTATATTTACTTGAAATCCCAAAAGATAAAATAGAAAGTCGCTATTATTCAGAGATGATTCTTGATAGTTCGGTAAAACTTGTCAACAAAAAAAATCAATCGGTGGTTGAGCCAGGTCGAAATCTCATATAAATAAAATCTGTAAATAAACAAAGCAAACTTTAAAGGAGTATTTTTATGTTTAACCGAAAAGCCTACAAAGAAATCGCAAAAAAGCAATTAAAAAATCGCTGGAACACGCCAGTTTTAGCAACACTTTTAATTTTTGCAATTTTCTTATTAATCAATCTTCCGCAAATAATAACTTCAATCATTACAGGAAATTTCTTTTTTTCTGATTTTTCAGGATTTTTTGATGACGTAAACATTATAAACGGACCGGGAACTCATCAATTTTATTATGAATCAAATGGAAATCCAGGATTTTTTAGCACAAATATTATCAGCGTCGCAATCGGATTTTTTATTTTAGGAAGTGTAATAATTGCATTTACATCACTTTTTATAAAAATGTTTCATACAACAGAAAAACTTCCATTTAAAGAATTTATTTCAGGATTTTCTCAGTTTCTAAACGGATTTTTAGGAATTTTGTGGTACACTTTATGGACAAGCCTTTGGACATTAGTTTTTGTAATTCCAGGAATTGTAAAATCATTTTCTTATTCACAAATGTTTTTTATTATGGCTGAAAATCCAAAAATTTCTTGCACAAAAGCAATGCGAATCAGCAAAATTTTAACAAAAGGCAACAAAGGCGATCTTTTTGTTATGGTTTTAAGTTTTTTACTTTGGGACATTTTAAACGCTATAACTTTCGGAATTTTAGGACTTTGGCTAATTCCTTACAAAACAATGTCTTATACAAACGCTTATTACGCAATGAAAGCTCAAGCATTAAAATTAGGAAGTCTTACGCCAGAAGATTTTGGCGATGCATCGTCTGATTCAATCGGCGAAAATTCGTAAACTTTTATAGGAGAATAAAATGGCAAAAAAACAAAAAAAAGGACTTATCGTTTTTATAATTATTTTAGTTCTCTCTCTAATCTTGGGAATTTTTCAAGCATTAGATTTTGTTCTTAGCGACAGTTCACCAAAAAAATATGAAACTCAACCAAAAGAATTTGATGCAAAACCTTTAAATCCAATCATCAAATTAAATAATAGAAAAAACAAATCGAATTTTAAAAATCAAAAAAATTCTTACATCGCAAAACTTGTAATTGAAGGAACAATTCAAAGCGAAAATCAAACTTACAATCAAAAATGGCTTTTAGACACAATCGAAGGTTTAAAAAATGATCCAAATAACAAAGGAATTATTTTATTTATTGATTCTCCAGGCGGAACAGTTTACGAAGCAGACGAAGTTTATTTATCTTTAATGAATTACAAAAAAGAAACTTCTCGCCCAATTTATGCTTACTTGGCTTCAATGGCGGCTTCTGGCGGTTATTACATTGCTTGCAGTGCGGATTATATTACGGCAAACAGAAATTGTCTTACGGGAAGCATTGGCGTAATTGCTGGTCAGTTTTTAGATTTGTCAGAATTGATGAAAAACTACGGAATTAAAGCGGAAACAATACACGCTGGAAAAAACAAAGCGATGGGTTCTGTTGCGGGACCTTTAACCGATGAGCAGCGTCAAATTATGCAATCTATCGCTGATGAATGTTACGAGCAGTTTACAAAAATTGTTTCATCAAGCCGAAAAATGAAACTTCAAGATGTTGAAAAACTCGCTGACGGTCGCGTTTACACAGCAAAGCAAGCACTTTTAAACGGACTTATTGATTATGTTGGTGATTTTGAACTTTGCTCAGACGCAATGGACAGAAAAGAATTTGATTTTGCTGATTATCCGATTTTTACGTATCAATATGAAAGAAGTCAAAATTTTTACGATATGTTTATGAGCGTTTCTAAAGGAATTTCAAAAATTTCAAAATCTTCTGTAAATCTTCCAGATTCTATTGAAACTTTGCTAAAACCAAATTTAAGTTTTCCAGCATATTATTTTCAATCTTCAAGGTTTAATTAAAAAACTGTCATTCTAAACTCGTTAGCATTCGGCACTTCGCACAGAATCTATCAATGAAAGAATAAACTGTCATTCTGAATTTAGTTCGGAATGACGAAATTTTGTAAAAATATAAAATTAACATTTGCCTTAAATAAGATCTTCAATCGCTTCAAGCAATTTTTGCAAAGAAAGTGGTTTCTTAAAATATTTTTTTATTCCTAAACTAAGACATTCTTTTTCAAGATTTTCATCTTGCAAGGCAGTTACAATAAAAATTTCAGGTTTTCCAAAGTTTTCACTTTTTTTGATTTTATGACAAAGTTTAATTCCGTTTATTCCAGGCAAATCCAAATCTAAAATAAGAAATTTTGGTTTTTTTTGAGTCATTACACTTCCCGCTTCAAATCCATCAAATGCTTGTAAAATTTCCAAATTAAGATTTTTTGATTCAAGAAATTTTTTTATAACATTATTAAATGCTTCGTCATCATCAACAATAAGAAGTTTTTGTTTTTTAAGATTATGAACTTCATTGCAATCATTTAGAACTTTTTGCGGAATTATCATATTTCGACTTTTCATAAAATCAAGCAAATCTTTTGGATAAACTCGAAATTGACCGCCGGGAGTTTTAAAAGCCTTTAAAAAACCATTTTTTATCCAGTTAATTGCCGTTTGATTTACCACACCACACAAATTTGCAACTTCAAGTGCTGAATAAACTATTGGTTTTGTATTGACATTTTCTCTTTTTGGCATAAATAAAACTCCAATTTACTTGCAAATTTAACACAAAATTTTAATATTTGCCATTTTTTAAGTTTAATATTTTGTTGCAAATCTGATAAAAAAATGCACTTCCGTCAAGAACCCTGAATTGAAAAACGGCTTCCGCACTTCGTTTGTGCAGATTGTTTTTCAATTCAGAACCTTGCCTACGTGCATTTTTTTATAAAATTCAACAAGTTAAAATAGAAAAATTAATCATTCATTGCACAAGATATTTCTTTACTTGTAAATCCTAAACGTTTTAAGGCGAGAATTGTTTTTTCGTGTGTTTTTTTTACTTTTTGAAGTTTTTCGTACGCTTTTTTACATAATTCTTGTTCATCTTTTTCACAAAAGAATTCATCTAACGCAGTTTTTGCTGATTCTTTTTCAACTCCACGATTTTGAAGTTCAGCCGTTAACCTTATGCGTCCTTCAAAATGATTTATTGAACGAGTTCTTAGCCAAGCCGATGAAAATCTATAATCATTTAAAAGATTTACGCTTTCAAGATAATCTAAAACTGAATTTATTGCATTTTTGTCGATTTGTTTAGCGATCAATTTTTTGTAAAGTCCCATTCTGCAATGTTCAGCACGTGCTAAATACGTTAGAGCAATTTTTTCAACTGAATAAAGAAAAGCCGCATTTAAAATATCTTGTGATTCTTCTTCATTAAAAAAACCTTCATCGCCTTCAGTTGGCTTCACTTCATCAAAATCAATATCTAATCGTCCATAACCAAAAGGCAATAATTTTGACTCTGAAACAAGAGAAAGATAATCTTTACGCAAAAAAAATGCAGACCCCTCACTTGGTGAAATTTTGTAAACACCTTGAGAAGTCTGCTCTATGCTACGAATAAGCATAAATTTTATACAAAAATAAAACTAACGCTTACTGAACTGGAATCTTCTACGAGCACCACGCTGACCATACTTTTTACGTTCAACCATACGTGAATCACGAGTAAGATAACCATTTGCTTTTAATGCTGGACGAGCATTTGGATCAAATTGTGCAAGAGCACGAGAAAGTCCATGTAAACACGCTGCCGCTTGACCATTGAGTCCGCCACCGCAAACATTTATCAAAACATCATATTTGTTAGCATTTGATGTAACCAAAAGTGCTTGATTTACAAGACGAACTTGTGCTTCTGTAGAAAAATAATCTTTTACGTCTTTTCCGTTTACAACAATTTTGCCAGAACCTTCACGCAAAAATACACGCGCTACGGCTGTCTTTCTTCTACCTGTACCAATTGCAATATTCTTTACCATGATAAACTCCTAATTACACTTCAAGAGGCTTTGGATTTTGTGCTAAATGAGGATGTTCATTACTAGCATAAATTTTCAAATTGCCTGCCATTTTTCGACCAAGACGATTATGAGGCAACATTCCAACAATAGTTCTTTTAAGAGGTTCAGTTGGATGTTTTGCAAGAAGTTCATTAAATGAATATGAACGAAGTCCACGCACAAAACCTGTATAATGGCGATACAACATATCATCAGGCTTGTTACCTGAAACTTGAATTTTGTCTGCATTGATAATTACAACACAGTCACCACAAAGTTGGTTTGGTGTAAAAGTTGGCTTGTGTTTACCGCGAAGTACGCTTGCTGCAACTGCCGCTACACGCCCCAAAGTTTTTCCTGACGCGTCAATAACGTACCAATCGTTTTTAACATCGTTTCCTTTTGTAAAAAGTGTTTTCATTTTTAATATACCTTCAAATAAAAATAGCGTTCTCTACTTTGCATCGAGTTTTGAACAGCACAAACAATGAGCATTTGTTTGTATATTATACGGGGTACACTAATTTATCAAATTTAAGGCTCATTAGTCAAGAAATTTAGAAATCTTGAAGGAAAATTTATTTTGTTTCTTCGGATTTTTTTACTGATTCTTCTTCGCGTTTAGCTTCTTTTTTGTCTTTGATATCAGCACAACCTATAAAAACTGCAATTAAGCCAATAAACGCCGCTAAAACTGGAGCAAATCCTTTTAAGAAATTTACAATGTCAGTGCCCCAAGCAAGTCCAATTCCACTTGGCAAACATGAAAATACGCAAAATGCAATCAATAGGATTCCAACAATCAATGCAACCATTACATTCTCCTTTTAATTTTTGATTTTAATTTTTTGATGATTTTTAAGTTTTAAAATTTAGTGATTTTAAACTTACGCTTTGAATATTAGCACGATTTTTTAGTTAAGAAAATAGTAGAGTTCTTGTCGATTTGGAAAATTTTCGCTTTTCGAAAATTCTCAGGATCTTTTGGCGTTTATGTTAAGTTTTTTTATTTTAGAAGACATCTTCTTAGTAATTGGGGCGGGCTGTCTAATTAAAGATGAAACACGGTGGTTGAAATTGCAGTGCAGTTTCAAGCAAACTTCGTTGCTCGTACGCTTGAAACTTCGTTGCGAGTTCAATGACCGCTATGACTTAAA
>CAZLXK010000168.1:0-6014 GCA_964563305.1 uncultured Treponema sp. | reverse complement strand
AAAATCAACAAGAACTTCTGAAGAATCGCGAGCAGAATTTATGTCTGTGATTTTATTAAGTTTTCGATAAAAATCGATTAAAGGTTCAGTTTCTTTTCTGTAAACATCAAGTCGATGCGTAATTGATTCAATTTTGTCATCTTCACGTGTAAAAAGTTCACCGCCACATTTATCACAAACGCCTTCAACTTTTGGTGGCATAAATTTTACGTTGTAATTTGTTTTACAATTTTTGCAAACTCTACGATTTGAAAGTCTGTCAATAATCAACTGGTTGTCAACTTCAAAATTTACAACTTGAACAGGAATATTTAATTTTTCAAATGCTTGTGCTTGAGGAATTGTGCGCGGAAATCCATCAAGAATAAATCCGTTTTTACAATCATTTTTTTTAAGTCGGTCTTCTACAATTTCAAGAACAACATCGTCGCTTACAAGAGAACCTGAGTCCATAATCGCCTTTACTTTTTTTCCAAGTTCAGTTTGATTTTTAATGTTTTCGCGAAAAATATCGCCTGTTGAAATTTGAGGAATTCCGTATTCTTCGGAAACTTGAGAAGCCAAAGTTCCTTTTCCAGCTCCAGGTGGTCCTAAAAAAATAAAATTCATTTTGTTCTCCTATTCGTCTAAAAATATTTTTATCAATTCTAACTTCAAAAACATAAATCTACAAGTGAAATTAAAAATATCATTAAAAAGTTTTCTAATTTTAATTGCTGATTTTAATTTCTAATTTTTATTGCTGATTTTTATTGCTGATTTTTATTGCTGATTTTTTGAAACACAAATAAATGCGTTTTCGTAAGACCAATTAAATAATTTCTTTTTGCAGTTTTCTTCTAAAAGTTTTGCAAGAACAGAAATTTCTTCTTCGCTAAGTTTTGCTCGTAGTGCGTTTCCGTAAGCGGAAGTTTTGCTGAACCATTTTGCAACTTCTTCTTGCGTTAAGCGACGTTTTTCTGTTAAAAGAATTTTTTTTGTGCTTACAAAATATTTTTCGTTTTCAAAAGTTTCTTTTATGGTTTTAGTTGTAAATGAAAAAAGCGGATTTTTTGAATCAGCGAAAAATTCTTTTTCAAAATTTTCAAATTTGTTTAAAATATTTTTGATTTTTTCGTTTTCTGCTGATTCTTTTTCTGATTTTTTTTCGTCAAGAATTTGCTCTTTTATTAACTGAGAAATTTTTTGTCCGTGGCTCGGAATGCGCTGTGAAAAAATCAATTTTGCATCTTTATCAAAAATTTCAATTTTAAAAAGTTGATTTATTACATCAACTGCGTTTTTTATATCATTTAAAGAAGCAAAAGCATCTCTAAAAAAAATTCTATCAAAACTTGTGTCGAATAATTTTGCTACATTTGCAAGATTTTCATTTTCAAAAATATTTCCTTGAGGCAAAAGTGCAAGATGCGGTTTGTCTAAATCGTCTAAAGTTTGTGCATATTGACTTAAAATATTTATGCTTTCTTGCTTACGGCAAAGTCCGCAAGTAATTCCTTCTGGAGATTTTCGCATAATATCGTAGAGCAAAAGTCCGTCGTCAGCACCAACAATCAAATTTCTGTAATGTCGCAAAATTTGAGCGGCTCCAGTAATTTCGTTTCTGATTAGCAAGAGAATTTCTGCTTTGTTAGAATCAAGTCGAGAACGCCAATGTTTTTCAGCGTTATCTAAAACGTTTTCTTTGTATTTATCTTTTGGCGAAAAAGTTAAATTTTCTTGAGTTTTTGTAAATCCGTGAAAATGTTCATTATTCCACCATTCATTTATAGGATTTTCAGAGTCTTTTGAAAGTTCATTTTTTTCAAGAATCGTTGCAATTTGAATTTCTCGGCGACTTAAAACATCTTCTTTGATTTTTGCTTCGTAACCTTGATTTGACGGCGTGTAAAAAACTTTTCCAATTAAAGCGTCTGGCAAATATTGCTGAGCAACCCAATGATCTCTGTAAGCGTGCGGATATAAATAACCTGCTCCGTGCCCAAAACTTTCTGAGTCGCGATTTGTGTCTTTTAAGTGATTTGGAACTTCGGCGTCTTGAGTTTCTACGGCTTTAAGTGCGTCAAAAAATGCCATTGAACTGTTTGATTTTGGTGCTGTGGAAAGATAAAGTGATGCATGTGCTAAAAAATATCTGCCTTCTGGAAGTCCAACTCTGTCAAATGCTTGCGCACAACTTTCAACAACAGAAATTGCAAAAGGGTCGGCGAGTCCTGTGTCTTCGCAAGCACTAATCAACATTCGTCTAAAAATAAAATGCGGATCTTCGCCAGCACGAATCATTCTTGCAAGCCAATACATTGCAGCGTCTGGATCTCTACCACGCAAACTTTTTATAAAAGCACTAATTATGTCGTAGTGATAATCTCCGTCTTTGTCGTATAAAACAACTTTTTTTTGTATTGATTCTTCAGCGGTTTCTTTGCTGATAAAAATTTCTGAATTATAAGGCGGAATTGGCGGATTTGCGTTTGGTTCCCATTTTTCTGGCGTAGTTTCTACAGCAAGTTCTAAGGCATTTAAAAGTGAGCGAGCATCGCCGTTTGCAGTTTGCACTAAATGTTCAAGTGCACCTTTTTCAAATTCAACCTTGTAATTTCCATAACCACGTTCTTTGTCGTTAAGTGCTTGATTTGCGATTTTAAGTAAATCTTCAAAAGTCAACTGCTTTAACTGAAAAACTCTTGAACGACTAACTAATGCTCTGTTTACTTCAAAAAACGGATTTTCTGTAGTTGCGCCGATTAAAATAATTGTTCCGTTTTCCACCCAAGGTAAAAGTGCATCTTGTTGACTTTTGTTCCAACGATGAACTTCATCAACAAAAAGAATTGTTTTGCGATTATATAATTTTTTTTGATTTTCTGCTTCAGAAATTGCATTTCGTATGTCAGCAACGCCTGTAAGAACTGCGTTCAACGTAATAAATGCTGAACTTGTGTGATTTGCAATAACGCGAGCAAGTGTGGTTTTTCCAGTTCCCGGCGGACCGTAAAATATTACTGAACTTAACTGATCTGCAGCAATGGCACGACGCAAAAGTCTACCTTTGCCAACAATGTGTTCCTGCCCAATATATTCATCTAGGTTTCGAGGTCGCATTCTTGCTGCAAGAGGTTCATGAGAATTTGCTACAGAATCAAATAAATCCGCCATGATTTTTATTTTTTTTAGATGATTTTAATTACCTTTACTTGATTCGTCAGCGGTTCCATCTCTGTTCCAAGTTCCGCGTCCTGGATAATATGCATAAAGTCCAGTTTCGTCAAAAGCATCAGAAGAACTTGAAATTGAACCGTAAATTGCCGAAGCACAATATTCATCAGTTCCGTTTGCTTCAACTTTTGTGTCATCTTGCTTAGAAGGATCAAGCACAAAAACCTTAAAAGCATATTCTGAAATAATTGAACCGCCGTTGTTTCCGCTAGAAAAACTTGAAATGCTTGAAGAAGGAATATCGTCATTTAAAGAAACGTGTTTTAAGCCAGAAGTTGTTCCAAGTAAAAGATAATTTTGCGTAACTCCAATAGAAAGAATTCCACCTGCGTCTAAAGAAATTGAAGGAGATGCCGAACCATCTAAAGTAAAATTGCTTCCGTTCCAACCGTTAGCATAATAAATAAGAGATGATGAACTTACGTTGCTACTTGAAGTTTGAGAAGTTGAATAATAAATGTATTTATTGTTTGCAGCCATTGCATAATAAGGACTAAAATAAGTTTCGCCGTTTTTTGGAAAATAAATTGCGTTTATTGTTGAACTTCCTGCTCCATTTCCTGTAATTTCGTCGCTAGAAGTCAAAGCAGAACTTCCGTTAAGTTTGTAAACTTTCCAGTCGTTAGCACTTGTGTTATAAATGCGAGCGTAAGCATTGCGGTTTGCGTCATCAACTGCTTTATTGTCAAAAATAATTTGAATTGAATAATAACGCGAAGTGCTTGCATTTTTGTTGTTTTCTTTACAAATTGCACTTACATCAATTTCTTTCCAATCATCTGATGTTAAAGATTCAGGATTTGTGCTAGATGAAATTGGCGTTGTATAAATATGCTTAGATTCAATGTCATTTTCGCCGTCAGAATTTTCACGCCAAACATAAACAATTACATAAAGATTTGAAGAGTCAGCAACAACAAAATTCACCGTTGAGCCTACAATATAATTTTCTATGCTAGTAAGAGACGGAATGTTTGCTTTTTTCCATTGTTTATTGTAAGAAAGTGTTTCTGTATAATAAGCAGAAGATTGCTGATTTGTCTTAAAATAAAGATTTCCATTAGAAAGCCAAATATAATTTCCGCAACGAGCAAAAGATGTAATATTTCCAGAAATTCCATTTTTTTCAAGCGGAACTTCTTCATTAATTCTTCCATATAAATCTTCGTAACAAGAACTTAGAAAAATCGAAAAAAGTACAGTTGTAATCGCAAAAAAAGTCTTAACTATTTTTTTCATCGTAAAATCCTAAATAAAATCCTAAAATTAAAAATAATATCGCGCACTTACAGAAATAAGAGCAAAATGTCCAAAAATATTTTCTGTGCCATAACCTGTGCTTTTGTCTTTGTGGATTGTCATAAATTGTGGCATAAACATATAAGCAACGTCGCCACCAATCGACCAACTTTGTGCTAAGCGATAATGAACTCCAAGTTCTGGCTTTACAACTAAACCTGGAAAATAATTGTGATTGCTATAAGATTCCCAAGCAAAACCAACGCCTAAAGTAATTGGAAATTCAAACTTTTTATACGCTGGCTGAAAAGTTATTGTTCCGATTACTGGAACATAATTAAAAACGTGACTTCCAATTGTTACATTAAATCCAAAACCAACATCAGCACCAACAGCAAAATATTTGTTCAAAAAATAATGATATCCAATAGTTCCAATTCCTCCAATGCTCAACTGATGTGCATCTTTTACAAAAAGACTCGGAAAATCAGGAAAATTCATTGGAAAAATTGGCGCAAGTGAAATTTTCAAGTATTGATCGCCTCTAACTGTTTGCACAAAAGAAAAATTCGTATCATTTTCAGAATTGCCCGGCAAATTTTCTTGTGAAAAAACTGCTGTTGCAAAAAGGCATGATGCACAAATTGTAAGTAAAAAACGTTTCATAAATCCTCGCTGGAAAGTAAATTCATAAAATACTTATATAGTAATTTATTATTTTTTTTATTATTATGACCTTTGTTTGTAAAAGTGATTTTGATTGTCAGATAACAAACTTAAAGCCAATTTAAAAGTTTAAGTTGATTATATTTTTTTTATAGCCTTTATTCAACTTAAAGAATTGAAAGTATTTTTGGTTACAAAGTGATTTTTGACTTTGCTAAAAATTTTGTTTTAAGATGATTTAAGACGATTTAAGACGATTTAAGACGATTTTTGTGCTGATTTTGGCAAAACTTAAAAAGTTATAAAGATTGATTTTATAAAATATTTTTGGAGGAAATATAATTGAGTGCAATAGTAATTGACGGAAAGACGATTGCAAGTCAAGTAAAAACTGATGTTGCAAAAAAAGTTTTAGAACTAAAAGAAAAAGGAATAAATCCTTGTTTAGCGGTGATTTTAGTAGGAAATAATCCTGCAAGCGTAAGTTATGTAAAAGGAAAGCGAAAGGCTTTGGCAGAATGTGGAATGTGCGATAAAAGCATTGAATTGTCAGAAAATACATCAGAAAATGAACTTTTAGCAAAAATTGCTGAACTTAACACTGACGATTCAGTTCACGGAATTTTAGTTCAACTGCCACTTCCTTCGCACATCAACGAAGAAAAAGTTATAAATGCGATTGATCCTAAAAAAGATGTTGATGGTTTTACGCCAGTAAATCTTGGAAATTTAGTTATTGGAAAAAAATCGTTTCTTCCTTGCACTCCACATGGAATTCTTGTTCTTTTTGAAAAAATGAAAATTCAAACGAACGGAAAGCACGCTGTTATAATTGGTCGTTCAAATATTGTTGGAAAACCTTTAGCTTTACTTCTTTCGCGAAAAGAAACAAA
>CAZLXK010000167.1:0-6075 GCA_964563305.1 uncultured Treponema sp. | reverse complement strand
CGCGCGACGAGATTCTTAGCAACTGCAAAACCGCGGACGAGAAGAAGCGCACGGAAGAGCTGATCCGCCCGATTCTGCGCGGCCGCGACATCAAGCGCTACGGATACGAGTGGGCGGGACTGTGGCTGATTGCAACTTTTCCGTCGCGTCATTACGACATTGAAAAATATCCGTCTGTGAAAAAATATTTGCTTTCATTCGGAATGAAGCGGCTTGAACAAACCGGCAAAGAATACGTTGTGAACGGCGAAAGAATTAAAGCGCGTAAAAAGACAAATAACAAATGGTTTGAAACGCAGGACAGCATCAGTTATTGGGAGGATTTTGCGCGGCCAAAGATTGTGTGGGCAAGTGTTGGCGAAACATATTATTCGTTGGTTGAAGGCGGAAAGATTCTTCTTGATACAAATTATTTTTTTGCAATGAATAAACCTGAATATTTAATAGGAGTTTTGAACTCAAAATTGATTACATTTTGGATCAATTCTGAAGATACACAAATAGGAAACGGTGGAGCTTATCGGCATTATAAGTACAATCTTGAACGTTTGCCAATTCCAAAAGTAAGTCAGCAAAAAGCAAAACTCGAATCCCTTGTAAACGAAGAACTGAAAAATCCGTCAGCGGAAACTGAGCAAGAAATCGACAAACTTGTATATTCGCTTTACGAATTTTCCGCAGCCGAAAAGAGCGTTCATTGAAAATCAAAAAAATCGCTAGAGAAGTTGTTGCATTTACACGTAATAAATGTTAAATTAAAGTGCGTATGCAACAAAAAATCGAAAGTCACCTCTCTCAAAGTGGCGGACTTATTTCATCTGCTTGGTGCAGAAAAAATGACATTCCGACTGTGTATCTCACGCGTATGGCAAGAAAAGGACTCTTGCGGCAAGTTGAGAAAGGTCTTTACATTTCTAATGACGCGACAAACTACGACGAACTGTATTTCTTCCAATATCGGTTCAAAAAATCGGTTTTCTCCTACGAAACGGCTCTTTCTCTCTTTGAGATGACGGACAAAATTATTAGTGCGTTCGATGTAACCGTACCACAAGGCTACAAGTTCAATCAAAATCCAACGAATGCCAGTGTACACTATGTAAGCAATGCTGTTTACAATCTAGGAATTGTTGAAAGAAAAACAACGTTCGGAAATATTGTCCGCACGTATTCTTTGGAGCGAACTGTCTGTGATTTTGTAAAAGACAAGGAAAAGCGCGAGCCTGAAGTTTTTACAAAATTTCTGCAAAGCTACGCAAAGTCAAAAGACAAAGATATGAACATATTGTACCAATATGCGAAAGCAATGAACATAACGGAAAAAGTCCGCTCAGTGATGGAGATTCTTTTATGAACAAACAAAAATTGATTTCACTCTGCCACAAAATCAGCGATGAAAAAAATCTTCCGTTCAACACGATTCTGATGTACTGCTTTATGGAAAAAATCTTGGACAAACTTTCCCAAAGTGCCTACAGCGACAAATTCATTTTCAAAGGCGGATTTCTTTTGTCGAATATTCTTGGTCTTGATGCACGCACAACAAAGGATATTGATTTCCTTCTGCAAAATACGCCGCTTAGCGAAACGAATCTTGCACAGATTTTTAGCGATGCATTGAAAACAAATGATGAAGAAAACGTAAAATATGAGCTTCAAAAGATAAAGCCAATCAAGGAGAATTCTGATTACGGCGGTTTTAGAGCGGACATTCTTTGCACGTTGGAAAACATTCGCGAGACAGTCCAGCTTGATATTGCAACGGGAGATGTAATTACGCCATTTCCAGTTGATTACAGATACAAAAGCATTTTTTGCGATGATGAAATAAAAATCGCCGCTTATCCGCTTGAGACAATGATTGCAGAAAAATTGCAAATAATATATTCGCTGGGGTTTGCCAATAGCCGTAGCAAAGATTACTACGACTTGTTCATTTTGTACAAATTAAAACTTGATGAGATTGACAAGCCAACTTTGCTTTCCGCTTGCAAAAAAACATTCTCATACAGACAAACGGAGTTTTCATTTGAAAAATTGTCAAAGCTGCTTTCTGAGCTAAAAGACGATGCAAGTTTTAAAATTCGCTGGAACTCTTATGCAAAGAAAAATCCTTATGCACAAGGGATTGCTTTTGATGATGCAGTTTCAGAAATACAGAAGATGCTGAAATGGCTGGAAAGCTGACTCTGAAGGGAACTATGATTTTTCCGCATCTTCTTATTGAAAATTTTCAACATTTGCGTCGCAAGTTCTCAAAAAAAATAACTTGACAATAAATTTTCTATGAATTATATTATTATCAACTTGATAATTTATTTTAGATATGTTAAATTATTTTTAGGAGGTAAATTATGGCGGGAGAAAAAAAGATAAGCGAGTATGGAATGTTTTTAAAATCTCTTCGGATAAATCAAAGAGAAATGCTAAAAAATATGGCAGAAAAACTTGGAATGAATTCTTCTTATCTTTCTGCCATAGAAAGTGGCGATCGTGATATTCCGGCTGGTCTTACAGACAAAATTTGCGAAACTTATAATCTTAGCGAAGATGAAAAAGAAAAACTTCACACAGCCGAGATGAACAAAGAACGCAAGCTTTTGCAAATAAATATGGAAAAAATCAACACAAATCCGCTTGCAAAGGAAGTTGTGTTAAATTTTGCAGGAAAAGTTGCAAATCTTAATGATGAGCAGCTTAAAGAGATAAATAAAATTCTTAATAAAGAGATTCCGAATCATACTTCGACAGGCTCAGCAACCGTTCGGAATGAAAAATAAGGAGGTAAGCCTATGATTGTGCTAATAAAAAAAGCCGATTAAGTTCTGACACAACTTAAAACGGCTCTAAATTAAGAAGTTGGACAAGCCAAGTTCTACAAATTGGATAATTAGAATTATAGTTTGTCCTTCTTCTTTTGTCAAACGTGCAATTTTCGCCAAGCAGTTTGCAAATTAGGTAGAAAATTTCACGCTACGTAATTTATGCGACTTCTACCGCTAAAAATAGTAGAAGAAGGAAAATACTATGTTACAAGTATATTCGTACCAAAATTCGCTTAAAGTAAGCGACGGAAAAGACAAGTTTTGTTTTAGAAGTGTTGTTGATCAAACTATTGATAGCGAACAACTTATAAAAGAAATTGTGAACTATAATTCAACAATCACAGAGCCGGATATTAGAGCAGTTCTTTCTGTTTTAGATGACCGAGTTAAGCATTTTGTGAATCTTGGATACAAAGTTGAACTTCCGTTTGGTTATGTGTTCAACAAGGCAAATGGAACTGTTGCAAAGTTAAATGACGGTTTTACGCCAGGAACATCAAATCACAGAATTACAACTGTATTTAAGTTCAAAAATGAAGCCGCAAGCGAAATGACAAAAAATGCTTCTTACAAACTTGCAGGAAGCGGTTATGTTCAAAAGCCAGAAATTAAAGAGATTTGCTCTGTTCTTTCTAACGGAAAAGAAAGCGATTCTCTAAGTTTTTCTGCAAATTCAATCATTAAAATAAAAGGAAAAAATCTTTCTTTTAATGCTGAAGATGTTTTGCAAGGATTGTTTTTGGTTGCAAGTGACAAAAGTGAAACAAAGATTTCCAATTACAACCGAATCGGAACATCGATTGTAGAAGCTTTTATTCCTTCTGGTCTTGAATCTGGAACTTACGAGCTAAAACTTGTTACAAAGCCCGGAACAGAACGCTACGAAAAGTGTATGTTTTCTTTAACTATCGAGATAACTGCATAAGCGGTTAATTCATTCTAGCAATCGGAAGTTTTACAAGCATGTAAGACTTCCGATTTTTTTTACATTTCTCAAAAATTTTAGATTTTTTTTAGATTTTTCTTCTAGCATTTAATCAAATAAATAATTCATTAAATGGCTAGGAGGCTAAAATGAAATCTAAAAAAATCCTTGTTGCTCTTGTGGCTTTATTTGTTGGAATTTCGTCAAGTTTTGCTTTTGACGGAAAAACTTTCTGGAAAGAATACGGCGGAGGATTGAAGAACGGAGATTCTCTTGTTCACGCTGGAGTTGGTTTTGGTGGCGGTTTGATTGCAAACGCTAGTTATGAAAAATTTGTTCATATCAACAATATGTTGCCTTTTAGTTTTGGCGGAATGGCTGCTGCTAGAATTGGTCCTTTCTTTGAGGTTGATGCTGCTGCAACTGCAAGATACCATTTTAATCTTGGCATAGATAAACTTGATGTTTACCTTGGATTTTTAGCGGGAGTTGGTCTTTATTTCGGTGATGCTGCTGGAGACACAGATTTAAGCATTGCTCCGGGATTCCTTTGGGGAACAAATGTAGGTGCAACTTGGTTCTTTACAGACAAAATTGCCGCAAGTGTTGATTGTGGTTATCCTTACTGGGTAAATGCAAAATTTACAATGAAGTTCTAGAAAACTGTTGTTTTGACGGTTGCCGTGAAAAAGACTTGTCATTCTGAGCGACGCGAAGAATCTGTTATAAAACAGATGTTTCACTTATGCTCAACATAACGGCTTTGTTCAGTATGGCAAGATTTGCATAAAAGCTGTCTGAAGATGCAAATGACAATCTTGTGTTTTTAGACGGCTTTTTTTATATTAGAACTTCTGAAAACTTTAAGTTTTTATTTTTTAGAAGCAGCTTTGAATATCTATTATGAAAAATCTGATTGAAAATGAATCTTTTAAAAACGCAATTTTTTTTGAAAACTGCAATATTTCTGTAAAAAAAGAAATTCTTGAAAACGTTTCAATCGGAATTTTTGGCAAAAAAAATCAGAACAATTTAAAATTAAAGAAAATCCTTCAAAGTTTCGGCTTTTTTGTAAGAATTATAGAGAATTTACAAGAAGCACTTTTTGTGGCTGAAGATAATCTTATTCAAATGCTTTTGATTTCTGCGGATTCAAAGTTTGTTTTAGAAAATGATGAATTTTTTAAGTTTTGCAAAACGTTTCGTAAGAAATTCACATTTTTTGATTTTCCGATTCTTTTTCTTTTAGATAAAAATTTTTCGTCTCTTTCTACATTCAATACGTTTGGCTCAAAAATTTTTGAACTTGAAATAAATGATTTTCTTTGTGAACCTTTTGAACTTTCATCTTTGCTCGCAAAAATCCAGATTCTCTTTGCTTACAAAAATCTTTATCGCGAAAATCAGGAACTCTTAAAATCCGAACGCGAAAAAAATGTGCTTCTTTATTCAGTTACGCATAATGTAAACATTCCGCTTACAATTCTTTTAAACGAAATTCAAAATCTTGTCGGCGAAGAATCTGATGAAAAATTTGAAGAAAAATCGGAAACAAAATCTGAACTAAAATCGGATTCGCTTAAAAATATTTTTGAAAGTGCGAGAGAAATAAATCTTATAATTCAAAATGCGCTGAGCTCTTATAAAATTTCTGACGGAAGATATATTGTAAACAAAAAAATCTTGAATCTTTTGGAAATTCTTGAAAGTGAAAATTCATTTTTACTGAAAAAAGCAAAATCAAAAAATCAGACTTTTGAGTTTTTGTGTGATGTGAAAAATCCGAAAGTTTTTTGTGATGAAAATTCGCTAAAAGGAATTTACGCAAATCTTTTGGACAATGCAATAAAATATTCGGAAATCGGCGGAAAAATCAAAGTCAAAATTGGAGAAGATGAAAATTTTCTGTTTCTCAGCGTGATTGATGAAGGTCGCGGAATTCCAAAAGAAAAGCGGGAGCATTTGTTTGAACGTTTTGTTCAAATCGGAACAAAGCCGACTGCACAAGAAAAATCGTGCGGATTGGGACTTTATGTTGTGAACGAAATTTGCAAATTAAATGATATTTTGCTTGAATATTCAGAAAATGCTGATGCAAAAAGTGGAAGCATTTTTACGGTGAAGTTTAAAAAGATTGGAAAATGATGAAAAGTGTCATTCCCGTGCTCGACACGGGAATCTGTTTGAGATTAATTCTATGCATTGTAAAGAATTAGATTATCGGGTCAAGCCCGATAATGACAGATAGTCAAGTTCGGAATAACAGGAATATTATGAAAATGGACTTAGATACAGAAGACGAAAAAGAACTTATTTTAGTTGTGG
>CAZLXK010000166.1:0-6086 GCA_964563305.1 uncultured Treponema sp. | reverse complement strand
ATGGAGCGAAAAAGTAAAAAAACTTCTTCCTAAAAAAACTATTTATATGAACATTACTCCAAACTCTGATTCAAGTCGAAGCATAAATATTGAAAATTGGAATAATGGAAAAATTGAATTCTAAATTTGAATTATTAAAAATCAGCAGACTCACAAAAATCAGCAAAATAATAGGGAAAATAAAATGAACGCTTTAGCTATTGATTGTTCTGTTTCAAAAATCACAATTGCAGCAAAAAAAGATTTTAATATGATAAAACTTACGCTTGATGTGGGAATTAAGCAATCTGAAAAACTTTTGCCAGCCATTGATTACGTAATGAAAGAAATTAATCTTGAAGCAAAAGATCTTGATTACACAAGTTTGACTTTAGGACCAGGAAGTTTTACAGGTTTAAGATTAGGAATGAGTGCCTTAAAAGCAATTAATTTAGCTTATAATGTGCCTTGTTACGCAATTCCGTCTCTTGACGCATATTCTTATCCTTATAAAACTGCCATTGAAAGTGTTTTGTCTGTAATTGAATCAAAAGAAGATGAATTTTTTTATACTTTTTATGTTCGTGGCGAAAAACTTAAATCAGAAGACGATAAAGACATTGAAGATATTTTAAGAGAAATTGATCCTGAAACTTCTATTCTTGTTTGCGGACCTGGAGCAAAAACTTTTGTTGACAGAGTTACTGAAATAAGTCCTTTATATTCAATTCATTGCTTTTATCCAGAAAATGACGCTTGCCAAAGTCTTTTTGAAATTGCGGAACTTATGATAAAAGAAAAAAAAGAACCGCTCAAAGATTATGACGGTCCTCTTTACGTAAGAAAAAGTGAAGCGGAAATTGTTTTAGAAAAAAAACAAAACTGATTTTGATTTTACCAAACGACACAACTTCTTTCAAATTTATTTTTCTTCAGGCTTAAACAAAAGTTTTAGTTGCAATTCGCTTGCTTGAGAAGCGGCTTTATTTTCGTTTTGGATTGCATCAAAAACTTCTTGTCTAAAAACTTTTACATTTTTTGGTGCTTCAACTCCAATCTTTACTTGATCACCGCGAATTTCTATAATTGTAATGGAAATATCTTCTCCAATTTTTATTTTTTGATCAACTTTTCGAGAAAGAATAAGCATTATTTGCCCTCCTTTCGTTTTATTGCTTCAACAATATTTTGTTTTGTTGTCCATTTTGAATTATCAAGAATCGCTTGCATACATTGATGATTTTTTTTGTTGATTATAAGCGGACCTTGAAAATTTGCAGTTATTGGACTTCCGTCACTTGGAACAGTTACAATCGTCATAACCATAACATCGACTGGATCTTTTATTCCGATTCGAGATAATTCTTTGTCATCAATATCGGCTTCATAATCAGGAATAATTTCAAAAGGATCTATAAGTAAGAAAGCAAGATTTTTATCTTGAAGTGATTGTAACCAAATAAATGGCGGATATTCACTGTCGAGAAGAGCAAAATCTGTGTATTCTTCAAATCCAAATAAACCCAATGGAATTTTTATAATGCGATCGTTTTCCACAGAAACATTTCCCATCATTTTTGTTTCAATTTGCATTTTTTCCTCTTTTTAAAATTGATTTTTAAATTTATCGAATATAATCAAGAAGCGTACTTGAATACATTTTTCCGGCGTTACTCATTGTTGCTTGATTTACATATTCCATCATTTTTAAATCAGTAATTGCCTTTGTAATATCAACATCACCTTCGCGACTAACAAGTTGAGTTGTATTTAAAGAATTTGTTTTTGAACGCTGAACATTATTCATTGCACGCTCATAATCACTTCCATTTTTTGCAATTCTAGTTTCAAGATTTCCAAGTCCTAAATCAATAGAACCAAGCAAACGTCCGCCAATGCTTTCTGTGTCGCCTTTGAACATTGCGTCGCGCAAAGAAATTACTGTGTCAAACAAAGAACCGCCACTTACGCGAACATTATCAGCAATATTATACGGAGGAAGTTGACTTGAATCTTTTATAATTCCAAGTTCTGCCATTGTTGTGCCATCTTTATCTTCAATCCAAATTTGATGAGAATCTGTTGTTGTTAAATTTAATCCGTTAGTTATAGGATCAATTTCCGCTTTTACAGCAACTCCAGAATCATTAATTTTTGCAATCAGCGAAAAAATATTGTCGCCAGCTTTAATTTTTATGTCAGTTCCATCAATGTTGATTTTTGAATCAGAAAGTGACTGCCAAGAAGTTAAATCACGCTGAGCCATAAGTTTTTGCGGTTCTGCCCAAAAAGTTTTGTTTCCGCTATTGTCAACTTGCAAATACGCATTTTCATCAACTTCAATTTTATTTTGATTAACATCGCCTAAATATTTTACATTTTCGATTAACGCTTCATTTGCTCCAGGAACGTTTCCCAAAACAACATCGAACGCTAAAGATTTTGTTTTTGTTCCAGCAAAAAGACTATTTCCGTCTGGACCAACAGCGTTTGCATTTTGAATCAACTCTTTTAAAAGTTCATTCACTTCAACCGCCATATTTTTTAAATCGTCTTGAGTGTAAGTTCCGTTCGCTCCAGTAACCGCAAGTTCTCTTACTCGCTGCATAATTTGCAAATTCTGATTCATATATCCTTCGCGAACTTGAAATTGGTCAACTAAAGTTTGTGCATTTTTTTCAAACTGATTTACGCGACCTAAATATGATTCGTATCGAACTAAATGTCCAGCAGCAATTGGATCATCTCGAAGCGAACCAATTTTACTTTGACTTCCAATTTGCCGATTCAGCCGATTCTGATTAACTTCTTGTTTTCTTAAATAATATTGTGTATCTGTGTTGTTAAGTTGGGAACTTATTCTTTGCATAATTTCCTCCGATTTTTTTTAACTTGCTTATAAAATGTTGAAATTTCAATTATTAAGCGTATTAAACGCCAAGTCTGTTGATTAAAGTGTCCAAAAGTTCATCTTGAACACTTACAAATTTTGCCGCAACATTGTATCCGTGCTGAAACTTAATAATATCCGCAAGTTCTTCGTCAATATTTACGCCACTAATGCTGTCACGCAAATCACGCAAATCATTCATAATTTTTGTATGACTTGCAAATTGATTTTCTGCCTGTTCGCCTTTTAAGCCAACATTTGTTACGGTTTCAGCAAAATAATCATCAAAAGTACGTTCGCTTCCAATCATAATTTTTGTATTTCTGATTGCAGCCATTTCAACTGCCGCTCGCCCATCACTAGAAGAAGCAAAACCTTGAGAGTTCGCAAAAGAAGCCGCAACTGACTGAATATCATTTTTTATTCTAGGATTGATTTCAATGTAAGCCGAAGGATTTGCAAGTGGAGCAACTGAAAACTCTTGTGTCGTAAGAGAATCAACTGCGTTTGCTTGAGCAAAATTATACGCACCTTCCACACCAGAATTTTGTAAAATTCCAGAATATCCAGTTAAAAACATTCCAGAATCTTCAATATATCTAATTACAAAATCAGGATTTTCAATATTTGCAGAAGAAGTCGCTTTTAAGACAAGTTGATTATTTCTGTCAAGATACGCTTTAACTTCGCCATTAGAATCGTTTATTCGATTTATTACATCAGAAACTGTATCCGTAGCAAAATATCTAACTTGAACATTTTCTCCGTTTGCATTAAAAGTCATTGTTCCTTCAAGTCCGATTTGCTCGTTTGCTTTAAGTTCATTTGTTCCTGTGATTCTAAAAATATAACTTGTGTCTTCAATTCCATCTCCGTCGCGGTCAAAATTTCCTTGAGTATTTTCAATAAAATCGTGTTGAGTAAAAAAATCAAGACCAGTTACATTATTTTTTCCAATCGCATTTCTGTGAACATCGTTTACTAAATCAGCAAAATTAAGCGTCATTGTGTTTAATGATTGAATTTGAGTACGAACGTCTTTGTCTCTAAGTTCAAGCAACGCTCCTAACTGTCCGCCACGAAATTCTGCATCAAGTTTTGTGTCCGACCAAATTAATTTTCCGTAGCCGTTATTGTCGATTTGACCAACGCTTTCAATTTGCCGAGCCAAACTTCCTTGAACTAAAACTTGACCATCTGTGTGAACCATAAATTCGTCAGGATCTTTTGTAACAACAGTTATATTTACTAAATGACTTAATTTTTCTACAAGATTATCGCGTCTGTCCATTAAATCATTTGGATTATCGCCCATTCCTTTAGAGCGCACAATTTCATTATTAAGTGTCGCAATTTGACGAGAATAATCATTTACTTGCTTAACAGTTGCTTCAATATCGCCATCAAGCTGATGACCAATTGCGTCAAGAGATTTAAATTGTTGCTGAATTGAATTTGTAAGACTTTCTGAGCGACTTACAACAACTTGTCGAGCAGCGTCACTTTCTGGATACATCGAAAGTTCTTGCCAAGCTTGCCAAAATTTATCCATATTTGAGCGAACTGAAATGTCATTCGGTTCATTATAAACACTTTCAATCATTTCATAATATTTATTTCGCGTTTCCCAATAAGATTCTTCGTTTCCTTGAGCAACAATTCTTGATTCAAGCAAATCATCTTTTAATCGAGTTATTGAAGAAACGTCAGTTCCTTGCCCAATTTGACCAGGAACCATTGCTCGCTCTAAATCAGGTCGATAAAGCGGATCAAAAGATTTAACATTTACTCTTTGGCGTGAATAACCTTCTGTGTCAGCATTAGAAATATTGTGTCCAGCTGTTTGAATTTGAGTCGAATGAGCCATTAAACTTCGCTTGCCAATTTCAATTCCTGCAAAAGAACTAGCCATAATTTCCTCCTAGAAAGTTTTGTCGATTAAAACGCTATGCACTGCAGGCTTTTTTATAGAACCTGATTTTGTATACAAAGTATTTTTTTGCTGAGGAATACATTCATCAAGAATTCCATTTATAAATTTTGAACAAGTATTGACATAAGAATTCAATGCATCGTTTTCAATTCTACTTTTTATAAGTTTATTTTTTAATTCAAAAACTAAATTAGAAATTTGATTGTCTTTTAGAATTTCTGATTGCTTAGTAAAAAATTCTTCGCGTTTACAATCCAATTTGTAAAATTCATCACTTAATTTATTTAGATTTTCCAAAGCGGAACTTAAATCAATCCAATTTTTATTTTTAACGCAATTATAAACGTTTGATTGTTCAGTTAAAATTATATTAAGTTTCTTATTCTCTTTATTTAAAAGTTCGATGATTTGTGATTTTTTATCCATAACAAATATCCTCAAAAGTTTTATTAAAATTTATCATTTTCTTTGTTTAAGTTAAAAATGATTGCAAAAAATTGTCACAAAAAAATTAAAAGCAAAACTTTACAAAATAAATTTTAATTTATACTTTTATTCTTATAGATTATCGGAAAGTGATTTTCTTACTTTAGAAGAAGTTTTTTTGCCCTTAGACAAATTTTAGAATATTCAGCAAATTATTCTTGACATAAAAATCACTTTGATATATTCTCAATTCATTGATTATATGGTGCCTGTAGTTCAGGGGTAGAATTCCAGATTGTGGATCTGGCTGTCGTGGGTTCGAAACCCACTAGGCACCCTTTTGTAAATAATCATATTACACACTTTATGCGTTCGTAGCTCAATTGGATAGAGCAACGGACTTCGAATCCGTAGGTTGCACGTTCGATTCGTGTCGGACGCAATAATAAATTTAGGGCGATTAGCTCAGCTGGTAGAGCAACAGACTCTTAATCTGTGGGTCGGGAGTTCGATCCTCCCATCGCTCAAAATAAGTGCTTGTATAAAAATCCATCATTTTAATATTATGCGAAAGTGGTGAAATTGGCAGACACGCTAGACTTAGGATCTAGTGCCTTAGGCGTGAGGGTTCAAGTCCCTCCTTTCGCACTTTGCAATTCTATATAATATATAGAGTTACATTCACAAAAAAAAACTTCCGTGATAGCAGATTGATAAAAAATTTATATTCCTTAAACCAAATCTATACATTTCTAAAATGCTATAATTCTAAAACCAAGCAACAAAAATCTATTATTAATAAAAATAAACAATCGACTCGTTAAACTTTGCAAAAAAAATTCATAAAATCTTCAATTC
>CAZLXK010000165.1:0-6117 GCA_964563305.1 uncultured Treponema sp. | reverse complement strand
AAGACGAAAAAGCAAAACTTGCTGCAAAAAACGCAAAAAAAGATAAATCAAATGAAAATCAGCAAATATCAAATCAAGAACTTGTGCAAACTGAACAAGTTGAAACTTCTCCAAGCGATTTGACTGAAAACTTAAATCAAATTGCAGAAAATTCTGATGAAAATACAACAAATCAAATTTTAGAGCAAGAAAATCAAAATTCTGAGCAAAATCAGAGAACTAACACTAATATAGAAGAAAATTTACCGCGAGTTTCTTCAAATTCAACAAATCCAGTTTTAAACTCAAATGATTCAACAGAAAATAATTTGACCGAAACTCAAAATTCAGAAAATCAGCAAAATTCTCAAAATCAGCAAGGAAATTCTACAAACTTAACTCAAAATACAAATCTTGAAGAAATTGCAAAACTTTCATCAGAAAATGCTGAAAAAAATACAACTGAAGAAAAATTAAATACGCAAAAAGCTCAAATTAAACAATACACGCAAACTTTTCTTTATGATTACGCAGAAGAACCAAGCGAAAATGAAGAAATTGCTCAAAAATCATACAAAATTGAAAATCCAAATCTTGCTGACTCAAACGGCGTAACTCTTCTTATGAAAGCGGCAAAAGCTGGAAACGATTGGGACATAAAAAATCTTATAAGTTCTGGTGCTGATGTTCAAATGCGCGACAAAGATGGTTGGACAGCACTTATGTATGCAGTTCGATATCAAAATTCACTTGAAATTGTAAATCTTTTAATTCAAAACGGTGCATATATTCGAGTTAGAAATAAATATAATGCAACTCCGCTTCTTCTTGCAGCCGATTACAGTCAAAATCCGCAAATTTTGGAACTTCTTTTGACAAATCGATCTATAAATGAAGACGAAGTTTTTAAATCATTTATTTTTGCAATAACTGGAACTGTTGGCGAAGAACATATAAAAATGGCGAAAGTTCAACTTTATCTTGATAGAGAAATTCAGTTAAATCGAATTTGGAAAGGAAAAACTCCGCTGATGTATGCGGCAGAATATGGTTCTTCAACAAGCGTAATTCAACAACTTTTAGATAACGGAGCAAAACCTGGCATAAAAGATGCAGAAGGTAAAACTGCGTTTGATTATGCTAAAACAAATTCTCGCTTAAAACACAACGACACTTATTGGGCTTTAAATAGTTCAGCAAAATAAAAAATCAGCAAATTTTTCAATCAAAAATAAAAGCAAAAGGTAAAAAAATGCGAATTACTGGCGGAAAATTAAAAGGCAGAATTACAGAAACTCCTTATGGAAAAATGGCAATTAGACCTGCAATGGATCGCATGAGAGAATCGTTATTTGATATTTTGGATTCACAACTTAAAGGAAAATCTTTTCTTGATTTATTTAGCGGTTCTGGAACAATCGCACTTGAAGCGGTAAGTCACGGAGCAACAAATGTGTCTCTTTGCGAAATGGATCGTTCAAAAGCAAAGGTTATATTTAAAAATGTCGCTATGGCGGAAGAACTTGGCGTTAGAATTAATTGTCATTTTATGGCGGTTGAACTTTACTTAAAAAGATGTAAAGAAAAATTTGACTTTGTGTTTTTTGATCCGCCGTTTCCTTATAAATTTCGTCTTGAACTTTTGCAAATTCTCGAATCAAGAAAAATATTAAATCCAGAAGGTACTGTTTTAATTCATTATCCCGCAGAAGATCCGCTTCCTGAAAAAATTGGCAGTTTAGAACTTGTTGACAAACGCGTTTACGGAAGATCTGTTGTAAATTTTTATAAATATTCACAAATCAATTCACAAAACGAAACTAAATAAAAAGAAAATTCCGCTAACTTAAACGCTTAAAAACGCTGAACTTCAAAAATCAAAATTTAAAATAAAAATGTTGACTTTGATTTAAAAAAAACAAAAGTTTTCAAAAATCACTATAAATATTATTTGATGATTAAAACTCAATAGTTGAAAATTCTCCAAACACAAATTCACAATGGCATAAATTTAATAAAAATTCAAAACTCAACATTTAAGTTAAAAATCATATTTTTTTGAAATAAATTTGCAAAAATTAAGATTTTTTTAAGATTTCCAGTCTTTTTCTTGACAAATGCACAGAAGATATTAAAATAAACTTAAATTATAATAAAAAATTAGATATTAACTTTTAAACTCAAGGTTTTTAAATAAAGTTTTAAGGAAGCAAGTTTTTTAATTTGTAATTTTAAGATTAAAAAAACGTAAAAATCTTGAAAAAAATTTAAAATTTGAGTTTTTGAGTTAAGATAATATTTTGGAAAGAAAATCAAAAATTGAAATTTTCAAAATATTTTCTGATTTTGTGCAACATAAAAATAGGACAAGTGCTTTTGAAATAATTTTCTATACTAATGGTAGTTTTTATGGATACAAAAAGTGATTTAAAAAAAATGATTGACCAAAAACAAGGTCAACAAGGATTTATAAAAGTAACAGACAATCCTTTAACCTCTCTTTCTGATTCCCAAAAAGTCACCTTAAATAGAAAAGCAAATATGTTGTTTAATGAAGGAAAATTTGATATGGCAGAAAGAATATTCTTAACTACAGGATATTCTGATGGTCTTTCAAGAATCGGCGATAAATATTACGAAAAAAATGAATATTTAAAAGCCTTAAAAATGTACCTTCTTGCCCACAATAAAAGAAAAAGTGAACCAATGATTGAAAAAATCGCAAAAACTGTTTCTTTTTTGATAAATGAAAATTAAAACTAAAAAAAATACTTTATAAAAGTCTTTCTAGAAAGTGAGGAAAAAAGATGAGCGATGCATTAACAGAAAACGACGTATTTGTTATGCCTGCAGAAGTTGTAATTCAGGATGAAAAATTAGAAGGTGATGAAAATTCACTAGAAAATAAAATAAGTTTGCTTTCAAAACAAGGTTACATCTTCCTAAAAGAAAATAAAATAAACGAAGCAATAGATTCATTTAAGAAAATTCTTACGCTCGAAGAAAACAATAATTACGCTCTTGTAGGTCTCGGAGATAGTGAACGAAAACAAAATAATTACCAAGCCGCTATTGAATATTATTCAAAATGTCTTGAATGGCATCCTGGCAACAATTATGCACTTTTTGGACTTGCTGATTGTTATAAAGCTTTAGATCAATATCACAAAGCGATTGAAATTTGGGAACAATATCTTATTCACGATGACAGAAATATTACAGTTTTAACTCGCGTTGCTGACGCTTACAGAAAAATTCACGATTTTAAAAAGTCAAAGCAGTTATATTTAAAAGTTCTTGAAATGGAAGAAAATAACGCTTATGCATTAATTGGACTTGGTCATCTTCATTACGATTTTAAGGAATACAGAGATGCACTTTATTATTGGACAAAAGTTCTTGATGCAAATCCAAAATCAGTTGATATAAGAGTTTTAACTTCTATTGGAAATTGTCACAGAAAATTAAAAACTTTTGATAAAGGATTAAAATATTTTGAAAGAGCTTTAGAAATGGATCCTAAAAATTTTTATGCTTTATTTGGAATTGCAGATTGCTACAGAGGAATGAATCAGCAGTTTCGCTCAATCGAATATTGGAACAGAATCCTTGAACTTGATCCAAACAATAAAGTTATTCTTACTAGAGTTGGCGACGCTTACAGAAATATGGGAAATTATAAAACTGCAAAAGATTATTATAATCGAGCGATGAATATAGAATTTGATGTTTACGCATCTTTGGGACTTGCTTTAATTTCTAAAGGCGAAGGCAATTATGATGAAGCAATCGAGCGACTTACAGATCTTATTCATAATGATGAAAAAAATTACAGACTTTATATTGATCTTGCAGATTGTTTTGTAAAAATGGGAAATAATAAAAAAGCTTTAGACACTTTGATTTCATTTCAGAAATTTGGCATAAGAAGTCAAGCAATAAATGAATTTATTGATAAAATTCAAACTGGAAATCTTGATTCATAATTTGCACAAAATGACATTTTAACAAGAAAAGTGCCGTCATTCTGAATTTATTTAAGAATCTAAAATCAGAATTATTTTTAGACTTGAAGTTTTTTTTATAGATTATTATTTTTACTTTATGAACAAAATATCGCTAATTGGGCTTTTTCCCGAAGAAATTGTTGAACGTTTGGAAATAAAGCCTAGTTTTAGAGCAAAACAAATTTATCAGTGGATTTCAAAAGGCGTTTCTTCTTTTGATGAAATGAAAAATTTAGACAAATCAACAAAATCGCTTTTAAAAGAAAACGCTTGCCTTTTTACATCAAAAATAAGTCAAACTTTAAAAGATCCTGACGGAACTATAAAACTTCAAATCACATTGCAAGACGGACTTGCCATAGAAACTGTTCTTTTAACTGACCTTGAAAACAGAAAAACTGCTTGTGTAAGTTGTCAAGCTGGTTGTGCTATGAATTGTGCTTTTTGCCAAACTGGCCAACTTGGTTTTGCAAGAAATCTTACAGCTGGCGAAATAATTGAAGAATTTTTATATTTGGAAAAAGTTGCAGGAACGCTCGACAACATTGTTTTTATGGGAATGGGAGAGCCTCTTTTAAACTTAAAAGAAATTCGAAAAGCAGTTTCTATTTTAACTGATAAAAATGGACGCTCTCTTTCTTCAAGACGAATAACGTTAAGCACTTGCGGAATTATTAAAGGAATTTATGATTTGGCTGACAATGGTCCAAAAATGCGACTTGCAATTTCTCTTACAACAGCGGATCCAAAACTTAGAGAAGAACTTATGCCGGTTACAAAATCAAATCCGCTTGAAGAATTAAAATCAGCAATAAAATATTATATTGAAAAAACAGGCAAACGCGTAACTTTAGAAGCCGCACTTCTTTCTGGAAAAAATACTGGACAAGAAAGTGCAAAGAGATTGATTGATTTTGCTCAAGGTTTGGACGTTTACATAAATCTTATTCCGTGGAATCCGATTTCTAGTTTAGATTTTAAAACTCCTTCAGCACAAGAATGTAATTTTTTTATAAATGAACTAAAAAAAGCAAATCTAAATGTAAATCTTAGAACAAGACGCGGAACAAATATTTCTGGTGCTTGCGGACAATTAGGTTCAACAATCAGCAAAAAATACAATTCTTAAATTTTCTTAAACTTAAGTTTTTAGAAATGCCCTTGAACATTCAATTTTATCTTTGTATAATTGAAATATCGCTTTTTAGGGAGCTTTAAATGCAAAAAAAAATTTATGTAGCCGGAATGGATGACGACGGAACAGCATCTAAAGTTGATACAGCAGTAAAATCTGTTGCAGGAGTTACAAATGTTGTTTCTACTGCTGCAAAATGTCAAGTTTGTGTTGATTTTGACGAATCTCAAGCAGGCATTGAAGATGCAATAAACGCAGCAATAAGTTCTGTTGGCGTAACTGTTCTTGGTTAATTTTTAACTTTTTACGAATTTTAAAATACAAAAAATGAAAATCACTGTATTAGATGGAAATGCTCTAAATCCTGGCGACTTATCTTATAAGGGGCTTGAAGAATTTGGAGCAGTTTTTGTTTATCCTAGAACAAATCCCGAAGATGTAATTTCACGAATTGCAGATAGCGACGCAATTTTTCTAAACAAAATAAATATTACTGAAGAAATTTTATCACACTGCCCTAATTTAAAATATATTGGAGTTCAAGCAACTGGTTATAATGTAATTGACTTGGACGCTTGTAAATGGCACGGAATTACAGTTACAAATGTTCCGTCTTATAGCACAGCGGGCGTGGCTCAATTAACTTTCGCTTTTATTAGTGAATTCGCTTGCCACACACAACTTCATTCTGACAGCGTTATGAATGGTGATTGGATTAAGGCAAAAGATTTTTGCTATTGGAAAGTTCCGCTGATTGAACTTGAAGGTAAAACTTTAGGAATTTTCGGTTACGGAAATATTGGTCAACGTGTAGAAAAAATTGCAAATGCTTACGGAATGAATGTAATTGTTTGCACAAGAACTCCAAATCCGCAAATAAAAAATCCTGTAAACTTAGAAAATTTATTTACCCAATCTGATTTTTTAAGTTTACATGCTCCACTCACGCCACAAACACGCGAAATTGTAAATAAAAAAACTTTATCGCTCATGAAA